>NZ_BAAALT010000012.1:0-19717 GCF_039528515.1 Luedemannella flava | reverse complement strand
CGGCCGGGACGCGCCGCGCCAGCGGCTCCCGGCGCGGCTGCGGCGTCGGCTCGCGCCGCGTGCGCGGCATGTCCGGCGCGGGCTGGTCGTCGGGCGGCGAGGTCAGTTCGCCCTTCGCTGTGGCGAGCAGGGTCGGCGGCAGCAGCACCACGGCCGTCACGCCGCCGTACGGGGAGGGGCGCAGCTGCACCCGGATGCCGTGCCGGTCGGCGAGCAGCGCCACGACGAACAGGCCCAGCCGCTCGCTGTTCGCGGGGTCGAAGTCCGGCGGCTCGGCGAGGCGCCGGTTGGCGGCCTCGATGTCCTCGACGGTCATGCCGAGGCCGCGGTCCTCGATGTCGACCGCGAGGCCCTTCGGCACCACCTGCGCCGACAGGCGCACCTGGGTGCGCGGTGGCGAGAACGCGGTGGCGTTCTCGATGAGCTCGGCGAACAGGTGCATGAGGTCGCCGACGTACCGGCCGTGCAGGGCGGCCTGCGGCACGGGCGTGATGGTGACGCGGCCGTAGTCCTCGACCTCGGACACGGCGCCGCGCAGCACGTCGACCAGCGGCACCGGGCTGCGCCAGCCCCGGCCCGGCGTGGCGCCCGCGAGGATCACCAGGTCCTCCGCGTGGCGGCGCATCCGGGTGGCGAGGTGGTCGACCCGGAACAGGGCCTCCATCTCGTCCGGGTCGGTGGCCCGCCGCTCCATCTGGTCGAGCAGGTCGAGCTGGCGGTGCAGCAGCGTCTGGCTGCGCCGGGCGATGTTGACGAACACCTCGTTGAGGCCGGCGCGCAGCCGGGCCTCCTGCACCGCGGAGTCGATGGCGGTGCGCTGCACGGCCTCGAACGCGTCGCCCACGTGCCCCAGCTCGTCGTCGCCGTAGCGCAGGGCGGGCGTCTCCGCGTCGACGTCGACCTCCTCGCCGGCGCGCAGCCGGCCGATGACCGAGGGCAGGCGGTCCTCGGCGAGGTCGAGCGCGGAGCGGCGCAGCGCGTTGAGGCGGCCGATGAGCGAGCGGCCGAACCGGATCGAGATGACGATCGACGCGACGATCGCGAGCAGCCCGAGCAGGCCGGTGAGCACCGCCCGTACCACGGCGGCAGTTGCCGCGGACTCGTCCGCGGCGACCGGCTCGGCGGCGAGCGTGCGGGCGAGAGCCCGCAGCTGGGAGGCCGTCTCGTCGTAAGCGGTCCGCCAGGTGGTCAGCGACACGGTCGTGGCCCGGTCCTCGGCGGGCGGGTCGAGGACGTTGTCCTCGACCGCGCGCAGCTGACGGCCCGCCGACCCGTCGGTGATGGCCTGCACGCGCGCGCGACCCGCCGGATCGAGCCCGGCCTCCGCGCTGGCCGCGAGGTAGCGGCGCGCGCCGATGATGGCGATCAGCTCGTCGCGGCCGGCGGCCGTCAGGGTGCCGTCCGCGCCGACGCCGTGCAGCAGCGCGTCCTCCTGGCTGAGCACCTCGTTGGCCCGCTCCAGAGCGGCCACCGCCTGCGCCCTACGGGCCAGCTCGGCGTCGCCGGGCGCGGTCACCGGGGTGGCGACCCGCAGGCTCGCGTCGACCACCTCGCCGTAGACGCGGATCGCCTCGGTGCGGTCGATGCCGCGCCGGTCGATGCTCTCCCGGCCGGGCCGCAGGGTTTCCAGTGCGCTGAGCAGGGTCTGCAGGGCGGTGGTGGCACCGGCGGCCGTGACGTCGTCCGGGCTGACGCGGGCGGCGCCGGCCCGCAGGGTGGCGATGGCGTCGTCGGTGCGGCCGCGCTGCGCGGACAGCGGCCCGGCGTTCTCGCCGCCCCCGGCCAGGTACGCCACCGACAGGCGGCGTTCGGCCTGCAGGTCGTCGACGAGCGCGGCGGCCGGCGTGCCCACGTTCCCCGTGAACGCCTCGCGCCGGTTGGCCTGCAGCGCGGGGTCGGTGAACGCGACGGTGGCGAGCAGCCACAGCGTCATGAGCGCCACGAGGGGCGTGGCCAGCGCGGCCACGATCTTCGTCCGGATCGACCAACCCGACGTGTCGGCGAGCTCGCGCAGGCGCGGCGGGACGGCGATCGTCGGCGGACGCAGACGCTGCGGGAGTCGACGTCGGGTGTCCCGGTGAGTGCCCGAGCGGGGGGACAACAGGCGGGCGGGAGCGCGCATCCTCGGCATGATACGGACAACCGGACAGGGGTGGCACACCTGACGATGTCGACCTGGTGACTGTGGACGGTCGGTTGATATTTGCTGATGTTGTTGCGGGGCTGTTAACACTGGTGGACGTGGGTCGTTCGGTCACGTAACACTGTGCCGGAAGGCAGCGATGGGGGTGCGATGACTGAGCCGATCTTGGTGGTCGACTTCGGTACCTCCGGGACGGCAGCGGCGCTGGTCCTCGGTAATCAGGTCCGTCTCGTCAAGGAGCCCGCCAGCGGACAGGCCCGTTGGCCGTCGTCGGTGTGCCTGGACGCCGACGGCTTCGTCGTCGGTACGGTCGCGGAACGCCGCAAGCGCTCGCTACCGCGGCGGTACGTGGACGGGCCGCGGCGCGCCGTCGACGCGGACGCCTCGATCTGGCTCGGTGACCGCGAGATCACCGGCACGGAGGCCCTGGTCGCGTACCTCGTGGCGATCAAGGGCGACGCCGAGCGGTTCTACGGCGGGCACGTCGACCGGCTCACCCTGACCGTTCCCGCCGGCTACCAGGTGCCCGACCCGCGGCGCGACCGCCTCATCGCGATCGGTGAGGAGGCCGGCTTCCGCGACGTCGAGCTGGTCAACGACGCCGCGTGCGCCGTCCTCGACCCCGAGACCGGGCCCGCCGTGCCCGACGGCGCCCTCGTGCTCGTCTGCGACCTCGGCAGCACCTGGACCGTGACGCTCGCCCAGCGGCAGGGCGACGACGTGATCCCGCTCGGCGCCGAGACCTCCGCCGCCGGTCGGGAGCTGGACGCGCAGCTCATCACCGCGCTCCGGGTCGAGGGGCAGGCGTGGCTGGAGCCGCTGCTGCAGGCCGAGGGCGACGCCGGCCTGCGCGCCTACTACGAGGCCGTGGACTTCGTCCGTCGGCTCAAGCACCAGCTCAGCGACTCGATGGAGGTGGAGGACCACCTCACCCCGCTCGCCCCGCCGTTCCGCCTCACCCGCGGTTGGGTCGAGGCCGTGCTCGACCCGGCGCTGCGCTGGGTCGTCGCGACCTGCCACGCCCTCGTCACGAAGGCCGGCGCCAACATCGAGGACATCGCCGGCGCGATCGTGGTCGGCGGCGCGGCCCGGATGCCGCTCGTGGCCCCGTTCCTCCACGGCGCGCTGGCCCTGCCGGTGCGCTGGCCCGTCGAGCCGGAGCTGGCCGTCGTACGGGGCGCCGCCTGCTGGGCGATGGCCGCCGCCTCCCGGACCGTCCCGGCGGAGCTGCCCAAGTGGCGCGTCGAGCCGCTCGCGTGGGACATCCCGGGCGGTCGGGCGCGGGTGCTGCGCTGGCTGGTCGAGGAGGGCGAGGCGTACCCGGCCGGCGCCCGGCTCGCCCAGATCGGCACCGTCGACGACCGGGTCTTCGACCTCACCGCCGTGCACGAGGGCACGCTGCTGGCGCACCGGGCGCCGGCCGGCACCGTCGTCGAGACGACGCTCGTCGCGGCGGCGTCGAAGTCGAGCGTCGCGCTCGCCGACGACCCGCCCGCGAAGCGGTACGAGCTGTGGGCGACCGGCAGCTGGCTGGTCAGCCCGGACCGGCAGGCGCTGGTCGAGTGCGACGAGCCCGGCGGGCAGGTGCGCTTCCACCAGATCGCCGACGGGGCGGTCACGGGCGAGTTCCGCCCCGCCGTCGACGCCAACCGGCCGTACCAGGGCAGGGTCTTTGTCAGTCCCGACGGCCGGCTCACGCTCGCGGCCTGGGACAACGACGGCCGGTTCTCCGTGTGGGACGTGCTGTCCGGGCAGTCGGTGAGCAGCTTCCACGACGGTGGCGGGCCGCACAACGTTCTCGTCAACGAGTCGCTGTGGCGGCTCACCGCCGAGGGTCAGGGCAAGGTCTCGGCCGGCCGCTACCAGCGCACGGTCACGACGATGTGGGACCTGCGCACCGGGGCGCGCGTCGAGAAGCTCACGGACCCCGACTGGCGCCGCCGCCACCCCGGCTACCAGCAGCGCAGTGGGCGCGACGGGTTCGCGGCCCGCGCCGAGAGCCCCGACGGGCGGCTGCGCGCCGTCGGCGAGGGCGCGGCGGTGACGCTGCGCGAGGCGACGACGGACCGGGAGCTGTTCCGCGCCGCGGAGACCCAGGTGCGGGGAGTACGCGCGGCGTTCAGCGGCGACGGTCGCTACCTGCTGGCGAGCTGGGACTTCGGCGAACGGAGCCGGCTGGATGTGTGGGAGATCTGAGCCATGAGCGCGCCGATCCTGGTCATCGACTTCGGCACCACCACGTCCGCCGCGTCGGTGGTGACCGACGACGACGCGTGGCTGGTCGCCGAGCCCGCCAGCGGCGGCTACCTGTGGCCGTCGGCGGTCTGCTGGGACGGCCAGCAGCTGCTGGTCGGCACGCTCGCCGAGCGCCGCAAGCGCACCGACCCGACGACGTACTGGGCGGAGTTCAAGCGCGGCCTGGCCGTGGACACGCCCGTGCTGCTCGGGCACCGGTGGTTCCGGCCGAGCGAGCTGGTCGTCACGGTGCTGTCCGCGCTGAAGGCGGAGGCGCAGCGTCAACTGGGCGGCGAGATCGACCGGGCCGTGCTGACCGTGCCGGCCAGCTACGTCAACGGCGACCCGCGCCGCGCCCGGATGGCGGCGCCCGCCGAGGCGGCCGGCTTCGTCGCGGTCGAGCTCGTGCCGGAGCCCGCCGCGGCGGCGTTCGCCTACGAGACCTCCCACCACGGCGGCGAGCTCGTCCTCGTCTACGACATCGGCGGCGGCACGTTCGACGCCGCGCTGGTCCGGCTCGGCGAACAGTGGCACGAGGTGCTCGGGCACGCGGCGCTCGACGACTGCGGCGGCCGCGACATCGACGCGCTGCTGTCCAGCCGGATCCGGCACGAGAGCGACCAGTGGCTCACCCCGCTGCGGGCGACCATGGCGGCCACCCCGTCCGCCCCGGCCGCGCTGCGGCTGAGCCTGGCCATCGCCGAATTCGCCCAGCGCATCAAGCACCAGCTGACCGACGTGCCGGTGGCTCAGGACTTCCTCATGCCCAACACCCCGATGTACCAGCTGGCCCGCCCCGAGTTCGCGACGATGACCGCCGCGCAGTTGGGTCGCACGGTCACCTGCTGCCGGGACCTGCTGGCCCGGCTGGGCGTGCCACTGAGCGAGGTGTCGTCCGTCCTGCTGGCCGGCGGCAGCTCCCGCATGCCGGTCATCGCCGAGCGGCTCGAGCGCGAGCTGGGCCGTCCGCTGCGCCGGCTGCCCGAACCGGACCTGGCCGTCGTCCGGGGCGCGGCCAACTGGCTGCGCCGCAGCGGCTCCCGGGTGATCCAGGCGGCCCGCGTCCCGGCCCGTACGGTGCCCCTGGCCTTCGACATCCCCGGCGGCTCGGCGCGCCTGCTGCGCTGGCACGTCCTGCCCGGCGAGACGTACGCCGAGGGCAACCCCCTGGCCCGGGTGCGCCTACCCGACGGCGCCCTGTGGGACCTCACCGCGTCTGCCGCCGGGATGATCGACCGCTACCTCGTCCAGCCGGGCCGCGACGTCGCGGCCTCCGACTGGCTGGCCCTGGCCCGCCACTGACCGCGCCACCCGGCCGCCCGCAGCGCATCGCGCACCTGAGCCGCGACGATGTTGGGCTGGTCGCGCACGAGCCACGCGGGGAACCGCAGCACCCGGTCGCCCTGCCGCCAGAGCGCGTTCTGCCGCGCCATGTCGTCCCACGCTTGAACCGGATTGTTGTGCTGCGCTCCGTCCACCTCCAGATGCAGCCCGTATTCGGGGTAGTAACCGTCCAGGTAGCGCATCTTCCCGCCCGCGTCCCGTCGCCGCCACTGCAACTGCGGCTCGGGCAGCCCGGCGCCGCGGATCGCGTCGAGCAGATCCAGCTCACCCAGCGACGTCGCCCCGTTCGCCGCGTCCCGCGCCGTGCTGACGACCAGCTTGCGCCGCTTCGCACGTGGCGCCCGGTCGACGGCGGCCAGCACGTCGTCCAGCCTGACGAACCCCTGCTGAAACGACGTGGCAACGATGCCCCGCGCCTCCCGATCGCTCCGCGCCCAGTCCGCCGCCTCCACCACCGCCCGCGGTGGCCGTGTCCGTGGCGGCCGCGCGTAGCGCGCGACATCCCGCGGATCCAACGTGGTGGTCCGTTTGACTGTCACCCCCTTGGGTGGCCGCCGGTGGCGTTGATCTGCGGTAAGCAGCACGTAGATGGAGGGCGGCTCGAAGCCTGTGAGGCCGTGGGCGTGAAGCGCGGAGAGCCCGCCGAGTGGTGCCGGCTCGCCATCGCCGGCCGCCAGCGAGGCCACCCACAGACGTTGGCGATCGGTCAGCTCGCCGTTGTGCGTCACCAGCACGCCATGATGCGGCCGTTGCCACCGCTCGGAGGCGAGTCGGTGCCGGATGGTGCTCCGGCTGAGCCATCGCAGCGCCTGCCGAACACTCAGCACGCCACTCTGACGATCGAGAAGGTCCTCAAGCTCGCCCACGCGGCGAGTCTCCGCCCCAACGCCCGACTGCGCCGTCCCGGAACCTCCCCTGTGGACAACCGTTTGGACCTTGGGACGAAAAGGTCGTCAGGGCGACATTTTCGTCCCAAGATCCGCCGGATGCATTGTCGGGCGGGAAGTTTCCAGAAGGGAAGGCGTCCTGGGTGGGGTGCTTGGCGTGGTGGGGCGCGAAGGGGGCTCATGTATTGATGGGGGTTGGTTGACGTCGGGTGAACATGCTGCTTAGCGTCGCCGTGGGCCCATCCGTCCCGGGCCCACCCACAGCGTGAGGAGCATGGCGATGGCTAGGTGGGCGCGGCAGCGCGTACTCGCCGCATTGGCAGCAGGGAGCGTGGCTGCAGCCGCGGCAGTCACGGTGATTGTCGCGCGGCCGGCGGACGCCGCCGCGGGGCTGCCCTACCAGGATCCGGCGCAGCCCGTGGCGACCCGCGTCGCGGACCTGCTGGCGCGGATGAGCCTGGACGACAAGATCGGGCAGATGACGCAGGCGTCGAGGAACGCGCTGCAGAGCCAGCAGGACATCGCGACGTACAAGCTGGGTTCGCTGCTGTCGGGCGGGGGTGAGGCGCCGGGCAACAACAGCGCCTCCGGCTGGGCCGACATGTACGACAGCTACCAGCGCACCGCGCTGACCACCTCGCTCGCCATCCCGATCATCTACGGGCTGGACGCGGTGCACGGCAACAACAACGTGTACGGCGCGACGGTCTTCCCGCACAACATCGGCCTCGGCGCGGCCCGCGACCCGGACCTCGTGCAGCGCGTGGGCCGGGCGACGGCCGAGGAGGTCGCCGGCGCGGGCCTGGACTGGACGTTCGCCCCGTGCCTGTGCGTGGCCCGCAACGACCGCTGGGGCCGCACCTACGAGTCGTACGGCGAGAAGCCCGAGATCGGCGTCTCCTACGCCCCGGTCATCACCGGCCTGCAGGGCACGACGCTGGGCGGCGGCTCCGCCTCCATCCTCGCCACCGCGAAGCACTACATCGGCGACGGCGGCACGACGAACGGCACCGACCAGGGCAACACGCAGATCAGCGAGTCGGAGCTGCGCTCGGTTCACCTGCCGCCCTTCAAGGCCGCCATTGAGCGGGGGGTCGGCTCGGTCATGATCTCCTACAGCTCGTTCAACGGCGTCAAGCTGCACGGCCACAAGTACCTGATCACGGACGTCCTGAAGACCGAGCTGGGCTTCACCGGGTTCGTCGTGTCGGACTGGGCAGGTGTCGACCAGATCGACGGCGGGCAGGGCTTCACGCAGTCGGAGGTCGCGGCCGCCGTCAACGCGGGCATCGACATGGTGATGGTGCCCACCGACTACCGCACCTTCATCAGCCACCTGCGCAACGCGGTCAACGCCGGCCAGGTTCCGCAGTCGCGGATCGACGACGCGGTCAAGCGGATCCTGACGAAGAAGTTCGAGCTGGGCCTGTTCGAGCAGCCGTTGTCGGACCGGACCTACACCAGCAGTGTGGGCAGCCAGGCGCACCGTGACATCGCCCGCGAGGCCGTGCGCAAGTCGCAGGTCCTGCTGAAGAACGCCAACAACGTGCTGCCGCTGGCCAAGACCGGCAAGTACTTCGTGGCCGGCAAGTCCGCCGACAACATCGGCAACCAGGCCGGCGGCTGGACGATCTCCTGGCAGGGCGCGTCGGGCAACATCATCCCCGGCACCACGATCCTGCAGGGCATCCGGCAGGCCGCGTCCGGCGCGACCGTCAACTACAGCGCGGACGGCTCCGGCATCGACTCGTCGTACACGGCCGCGATCGCGGTGGTCGGCGAGACCCCGTACGCCGAGGGCCGGGGCGACCGCACCGGCTCCATGAGCCTGGACAGCACGGACCTGGGCACCATCTCGCGGCTGCGGGCCGCCGGGGTCCCGGTCATCGTCGTCCTGGTCTCGGGGCGCCCGCTCGACATCGCCTCCGAGGTCGGCAACTGGAACGCGCTGCTCGCCTCCTGGCTGCCCGGCAGCGAGGGCGCGGGCGTGGCCGACGTGCTGTTCGGCAGCTACAACCCGACCGGCAAGCTGCCGGTGACGTGGATGAGCAGCGTCAGCCAGCAGCCCATCAACGACGGCGACGGCAAGACCGGCCTCTACCCGTACGGGTACGGCCTGTCCTACACCACCGTCCCGCCGACCAGCACGCCCCCGACGTCGGCCGTCCCGACGAGCGCGGCCCCGACGTCCCGGCCGCCGACGTCCCGGCCGCCGACGAGCGCCGTGCCGACCACGACCCGCCCGCCGACCAGCGCGGTCCCGACCAGCGCGGTGCCGACCACGACCCGCCCGCCGACCTCCGCCGCGCCCACGACCGGCAGCGCCTCGTGCACCGTCACCTACAAGGTCGCCGGGCAGTGGCAGGGTGGGTTCCAGGGCGACGTGACGATCCGCAACAACGGGTCGGCCGCGCTGAGCAACTGGACGCTCGCCTGGACGTACGCCAACGGCCAGACGATCACCCAACTGTGGAACGCGAGTCACACACAGTCAGGTTCGTCGGTCACGGTCAAGGGCCTGAGCTGGAACTCGACCATCGCGCCGAGCGGCACGGTGAACTTCGGTTTCCTGGGTAGCTGGACCGGCACGAACGCGGTGCCCGGTTCATTCACCCTCAACGGCTCCCCGTGCGGGGTCGCGTAGGGATAACCTGCGCGTATGTCCCCCTCACGTGCCGCCGCGGCGCTCCTTCTGAGCGTCGCGGCGGTTGCCGTCACCGCCCCCACGCCCGCGTTCGCTCAAGCGCCGGCGGAGTCGTGTCTGACCACCAAGCTCGCCTCGCCCCGACCGAAGGCGTCGCCCCTGCCCACCCATCCGGCGGGCGCGCCGGTCATCGGCGGCGACCGGCTCGCCGCGCCGGGCCTGGTGGTGCCCGAGGACGCGACCCCGCTGCCGAAGAACATCACCGCCCGCTCGTGGCTGGTCGCCGACCTCGACACCGGCCAGGTGCTCGGCGCCTGCGGCGCCCATGAGTACGGCGCGCCGGCCAGCGTGCAGAAGTTGCTGCTCGCGGCCACCGTCATGGGCAGGCTCGACCCGAAGCAGACAGTGAGCGTCACCGCCGAGGACCTGCAGTACGAGCCGGGCAGCTCGGCGGTCGGTCTGGTCCTGGGCGGCAGGTACACCATCCGTACCCTCTGGTTGGGTCTGCTGCTCAACTCCGGCAACGACGCGGCGAACGTGCTGGCCCGGCTGGGCGGCGGCACGGCCGGGGTGCGCGGCACGGTGGCCGACATGAACAAGCTCGCGCGCGACATCGGCGCGTGGGACACGAGGGCCGTCACACCGTCCGGACTGGACGGTCGCGGCCAGGTCACCAGCGCGTACGACCTGGCGCTCATCGCGCGGATCTGCTTCAACCGCAAGGACTTCCTGTCCTACGCCCAGACGTCCACCACCGTCATCCCGGCGCAGAAGCCCCGCTACGGCTCGTTCCAGATCCAGAACGACGTGCCCTTCACGTTCGAGTACAAGGGCGCTCTCGGCGGCAAGACGGGCTTCACCGATCCGGCGCGGCACACGTTCGTGGGCGTCGCGGAGCGCAACGGGCACCGGCTCGTGGTCACGATCCTGGGCGCGGAGCGGCGCCCGGCGCAGGGTTGGCAGCAGGGCGCGGCGCTGCTCGACTGGGGCTTCGAGACGATCGGCTCGGACCCGATCGGCACCCTGGTGTCCAGCGCGGACGTGTCGGCCATCAACGCACCCGTGGCCGCGACGCCGTCGGCGACGGCGGCCGCGGCGGAGCCGACGCCGAAGCCGGCCCCGGTCGCCCTGCCCCGCACGTCGGGCGCCCGGTGGTTGCCGCCGTGGGCGGTGTTCACGATCGTGGCCCTGGGCATCGCGGTGCTCACCGGGATCGGTGCCGCCCAGAGCCGCAAGTCCAAGCGCCGCCGGCGCCGATGACGCTGACGGGTGCCGGCCGCGTCCCCCGCGGCCGGCACCGTCTCGTCCGATCAGTGCACCGGGCCCTTGTTGGGCTTGCGGTGCGACAACGCGCCCAGCTGCGGGGCGTTGGTCGGCCCGATGACCGGCGTGGTCGTTGTTCCGGTGGCGGCCCGGCCGAGGACCGTGCCGCCGCCGGCGGCCGGCCGGTTCGTGCCCGACAGCGCCGCCGCGCCGACGCCACGCGCGGAGGCCGGCAGCTCCGTCTTGGCCCGCGCCGCGTGCGGCGGGGGCAGCAGGGTGAAGTGGGCCTCGATCGCGCTGTAGTAGGCGCGCTCGTACCGCTCCGCCATGACGACCGACGAGAAACTCTCCCGTACGTGCCGCACGCACGCCGCCGGGTCGAGCTCGCGGGCCGCGTGCAGCGCGTCGGGCAGTTCGTCGACGCTGTCGCAGATGAAGCCCGTGACCCCGTCACGGATGATCTCGGGTACGGCGCCGCGGCGCAGGGCCACGACGGGGACGCCCTCGACCATCGCCTCGATCATCACCATGCCGAACGGCTCCTCCCACCGGATCGGCATGATCATGCAGCGGGCCGCGCGCAGCCGTGCCTGGATCGTCGGCCGGTCGGCGTTGACGAGCACCTCGACCGAGTCGTCGAGCATCGGCGTGATGACGTTGTTGAAGTAGCGCTCCTCCAACGCCTCGTTGCACTTGCCGGCGAGGACCAGCGGCAGTCCGGCCGTCCGGCACGCGTTGATGGCGAGGTCCGGTCCCTTGTCGGGGTTGAACCGCGCCAGCCAGACGACCGGGCCGTCGGTGCCGCCCGGGCGCCCCTCGGCGTCGTCGGGCACCGTCAACCCATTGTGGACGGTCGCGATCCACGGCAGCGTGGTCCGCTTGCGCCGCTGGCTGTGCGAGATGGCGATGAGCCGGATCGTGTCGCCGACCGCCTCGTAGTAGTCGCCGAGCTCGCCGTCCACCCCGCCGTGCACGGTGAGCACGGTCGGCGTGGTGAGCCGGCCCGCGGTGAGCGGCCCGGGCGCGGTGTGGTCGTGCACGATGTCGAAGTCACCCGCCGCGATGAGGCGGTGGACCCGCGCGACGTGCAGCACGTCCGGCAGGGTCTCGCCGAGGCGCGCGTACTGCAGCGTGGGCGTGGTGCTCACGAACGTCGCCTTGGTGCCGGTGCGCTCGCCGGCGCCGAACAGCGTCACGTCGTGGCCGCGCTCAACGAGGCCGTCGACCAGGGCGGACGCGATCATTTCAAGGCCGCCGTACCCGGTGGGCGGCATCTCGTACCAGGGTGGGACAACCATGGCGATCCGCAGCGGACGCGGTGTGGTCCGTGCCGAAGCCCCCCGTACGGCCGCGACCCGCGGTCCCGCGGCGACACTGGATAACTTAGGTTTCTCCAACTCGTCCATGGCTACCTGCCTCCCTAGGCTGGTGACGAGTACGCGCCCTACGGCGCGTACGCCAAGGTCCACTTACCCGCTGGTTGGGAATTCCAACCGCCGGCGCAGTGACGAGAGGTGCAGATGCGCGCAGACCTGGTCAACATCCTCGTCGGCAGCACGTTCGTCGTGAGTGACACGAGAGGGGACATTCGTCCAGGAACCGACGAGGCAACTGGGCTATTTTACCGCGACATGCGCCATTTGTCCCGTTGGGAGATCAGGCTCAACGGCCGTGAACTCGACAGTCTCTCGGCCACGACGATCGAATATGACGAAGCCGTCTTCTACCTCATCGAACCCACGGGCACCGTCTACCGCAACCCGACCGTCTCGCTGCTGCGTCGGCGCTTCGTCGGGGACGGCATGCACGAGCAGCTGGAGCTGACCAACCACGGCATCGAGCAGATCCACCTGGAGCTGTCCATCCTGTTCGCCGCCGACTTCGCCGACATCTTCGAGGTCAAGGACAAGCTCTCCAAGCTCGGCGAGATGGAGCAGGTCGTCGGGGAAACGCGGACGACCCTCAGCTACCGTCGCGAGGACTTCTGCCGGGAGACCAGCGTGCTGGCGCCCGGCGCGTTCCTCACCGAAGAGTCGCTCACGTACCGGGTGGAGCTGAACCCCGGCGAGACGTGGCGTAGCGAGCTGCAGGTGGCGGTCGGCACGCAGCTGACCGGCCCGACGCCCCGGCGGGCCCTGCACCAGCCCGACATGGCGGCCGGCCTCGACGACTGGCTCGCCGCGGCGCCCGTCCTCGAGTGCGGGTGGGAGGAGATCTGCCGGACGTACCGGCGCAGCCTCGTGGACCTCGCGGCCCTGCGGTTCTATCCGGAGAGCGTCCCCGACTCGTCGCTGCCCGCCGCCGGCCTGCCGTGGTTCATGGCGCTGTTCGGCCGGGACAGCCTCATCACCAGCTACCAGGCGCTGCCGTTCATGCCCGAGCTGGCCCGCACCACGCTGCGCGCGCTGGCCGCCCAGCAGGCCACGGAGCCGGACGCGTTCCGCGACGCCGAACCGGGGAAGATCCTTCACGAGCTGCGCCACGGGGAGATGACCTACTTCGGCCAGCGGCCCCAGTCGCCGTACTACGGCAGCTGCGACGCCACGCCGCTCTTCCTCATCGTTCTCGACGAGTACGAGCGGTGGACGGGCGACACGGCGACCGTACGGGCGCTCGAACCGGCCGCCCGCGCGGCGCTGACCTGGATGGACGAGCACGCCAACCTGACCGGCACCGGCTACCTCGACTACCAGACCCGCAACCCGGACAGCGGCCTGGTCAACCAGTGCTGGAAGGACTCGTGGAACTCGATCGTCCATCCGGACGGGCGACTCGCCGCCCACCCGCACGCCACCTGCGAGATCCAGGGGTACGCGTACGACGCGCGGCTGCGCACCGCGCGGCTGGCCGAGGCGATCTGGGGCGACGCCGACCTGGCGGCCACCCTGCGCTCCTCGGCCGCCAAGCTGCAGGAGCGCTTCGTGGCGGACTTCTACGTCCCCGCCGAGGGCTGGTACGCGCTGGCGCTCGACGGCGAGCGCAACCAGGTGCCGACCCTCACCTCCAACATCGGGCACCTGCTGTGGAGCGGCATCGTGCCGGAGGCCCACGTCGACGACCTCGTCGGGCACCTCATGGGGGACCGGCTGTTCTCCGGCTGGGGGGTGCGCACGATGGCGTCCGGCCAGCCCGCCTACAACCCGTTGGAGTACCACAACGGCACCGTGTGGCCGCACGACACCGCGCTGATCGCGGCCGGGCTCGCCCGGTACGGCCGCCACGCCGAGGTCGGCCGGATCTCGGTTGCGCTGTTCGAGGCGGCCAGCCACGTCAGCTACCGGTTGCCGGAGGCGTTCGTCGGCTACGGCCGTCGGCCCGGACACCCGCCCGTGCCGTACCCGTCGGCGTGTTCGCCGCAGGCCTGGGCGGCCGGGACGCCGCTGCTGCTGCTGCGGGCGCTGCTCGGCCTCGAACCCGACGGCGACCGGTTGGCGTCGCGGCCCGTCGAGGTGGACCGGATCGGCCGGCTCGCGCTGCGCGGCGTGCCCGGTCGGTGGGGTCGGGGCGACACCTGAGCATTACCCGCGTCGCCGCCGGCCGGCGCGGTCGTTGTTCGTGATGTGTCGACCCCGGTCCCGCAGCCCCCGGTAGCGGGCCTCCCGGTCGACGCCGGGCGCCCCGGCCCGCGCCGCGGCCGGCGTGCCGGGGGGCCGGCCGGCATCGAGGTGAGCGTCGTCGTGCCGGTCCATGATCCGGAAGCGCCGCTGGAGCACGTCGCCCGCGCGGTCGCCAGCCAGGGGATCGCGGACGACGCGTACGAGATGATCTTTGTTCTGGCCCCGGACGCCGGGGACCTGGCCGACCGCGCGGACCGGCTCGCGCAGCGCCTGCCGCAGCTCCAGGTGCTGTGCGGCGACGCGGCCACGCTGCCCGCGGCCGCCGTGCGCGGCGGATGGGTGCTCACCCACGACGAGTACGGGCAGCTCGCGCCCGGCGAGCTGCGCCGCATGGCGGATCTGGGCGGGCGGTCGGGCGCGGCGGCCGTGCTCGGCGCGTCCGCCCCCGGCGTGCTCCGTCGCCTGGGTGACCCGCCGGACCGCCGCGCGACGCTCGCCGACCTGCCGTTGCCCGACAGCCTCGACGGGCCGGCCCTGTTGCGCCGCGACCTGCTGGCCGCCCGCGGGCTGACCGTCCCGGTCGGGCCCGTCGCCCTCGCCCACGCCCTGCTGTGCGCCGGCGAGGTGGCCGTGCTGGGCGGCGGCGCCTGCTATCTGCGGGCGCGGGCCGACAACGACCCGGCGTCCGTCCTGTGGGCGGCGACCGACCTGCTGGAGGTGTTCCCCGAGGTTGACGGGATGCGCGCCGCGCTGCTGCGCGACGTCGTGGACCGGGCCGCCGGCCGGACCCTGCTCGCGTACGCCGACGGCGACCGGTTCCGACTTCTCGACGCCGCGCGGCGGCTGGTCAACGACGCCCTGCCGGAGCGGCTCGACGCGCTCCTGCCGACCACCCTGCGGGTTCGGGCCGCGCTGCTGCGCGAGGGCCGGTTCGCGGACCTCGCCGACGGCCTGCGCGCGGAGGCGGCGGTCTCGGCGGTGGCCGCGCTGACGGGCGCCGCGTGGCGGCCCGGCGCCCTGGAACTGGACCTGCTCGCCCGTCTCGACCACGCCAGCGCGGCCGACCGGTGGCCGCTCCCGTTGCCGCGCCCGGCCGCCGACGCGGTCACCCCGGCCACGCGGGACGCGGCCGACGGACCGGCCGCCGGCGCCGTCGAGGTTCTCCTCCACCACGTGGGTACGGGCGAGAGCGTCGCACTGCCCGCCGACGTCACCGTGGTGCGCGACAGCGACGGCACCCGCGAACGGGTGAGCTTCACCATCCGCGCCCGCTTCGGCGACACCGCCGCGACTCCGCCGACCGGCGCCGCGCCGTCGGGCGGGGACGCGGCGCACGCGTCGGGGGACTGGGCGCTCGCGTCGGGGCGGTGGCGGGTGCGGGTGCGCGTCGAGCTGTGCGGGTTGCGCCGGGAGGTCGATGTGGTGCCGTCGCGCGGCGTGCGCTGGGTGGCCCCGTGGTCGGGCCGGCTGCTGCGCCGCGGCACGACCGCCGGTCACCGCGTGACGCTGACGGCAACGGCCGAGGGCGTCGTTCTCCGCGTCCGCCCGCCGCGCCGCCCGCCCACCGGATCTTGGGGGCGTTGACGTCGGACGTCCAATGGGCCGTTAACGCCCCCGAGATCTAATACGGACCGATCAGACGGGCGCGAGCGGGGTGTGGGGGAGCGGCGGCAGGGTCACCGTGATGGGGTCGCCGGGGTGGACGTCGCCGTCGGCCAGGACGATGCCCATGATGCCGCCCTTGCGGATCACGTTGCCGTCCGCGTCACGGTCCAGCACCGCCTGCATGAGGCCGGCCTGGAAGCCGTTGAGCTGCGGGCACGGGTTGCGCAGGCCGGTGATCTCGACGAGCGCCGTCGCGCCCAGCCGCAGCCGCGCGCCGGTGGGCAGGCCGAGCAGGTCGACGCCCCGGGTCGTGATGTTCTCCCCCATGTCGCCGGCGACAACGGTGTAGCCGGCGGCGGCCAGCTCGTCGTGCAGCTCGGCGTGGATGAGGTGCACCTGGCGCAGGTTGGGCTGGCTGGGGTCGCGGGCGACCCGGCTGCGGTGCTTGACGGTGACGCCGGAATGCGCGTCGCCCTCGATGCCGAGCCCGGTGAGCAGTCGCACGCTCGGCTCGTTGCGCTTGCTGAAGTCGTGCGTGGCGCTGCGGCTCACGGCCGTCACGACGGGCGCATCTGACATGTGACCTCCCCGTGTCGGCACCATCCTAGCCGCGGACGCGGTCGCGGCCCGCCCCCGGTAAGGGGACGGGCCACGACCGGTCGTGACGTTACGGTGTCGCGCGGCGGCGTCGGCCGGCTGCGACCGCCGCCGCGCCGAGTCCGATGAGGAGGCCGGACGCGATGAGCATGGCGCCCACCGGGGCCCGCTCGCCCGCCGGCGTGACGGGCAGCGTGCCGGCGCCCGCGGCGGCGCCCGCCTGGTTGGACGCCGACTGCGGCGTCTTGGTCACCGAACCCTGCGCGGCGCCCGGGACCGACGAGCTCACCGGGGTGCTCATCATGACCGCCATGGTGTCCTCGGCCTGCTGCTGGGTCCAGCTGGCCATGACCATCGTCTGGTACAGCGCGATCTGTGCGGTGACCTGGCCGGGCTGCTGGGTGGTCGGTGCGTAGACGACCTCGGCGCCGGCCGGGACGCGCGCCGCGCCACGGGCGCGGATCGTGATGCGCCCCTCCTCGCCGGCCTTGAGGTAGATCGGCGTGCTGGAGCTGATGACCGAGCCGTTCGCGATCGGGCGGGTGCCGGCGGCGTCGCGGAAGAGCGTGCCGCCGGACGACGAGATGATGATGTCGCCGACGCCGCCCCGCATCGTGAACGGACCGTTGGCGCGCCCGACGTAGCCCCGCGCGGGGCCGTTGAGCATGAGGTCGGGCACCCCGGCGTTGGTGAGCGGGCCACGGCGCAGCGCCTGGTTCACGATGGCTTCCGTGGCCGCCCGCAGCGGGCTGGTCGCGTCGACCACGAGGCGGTTCGTGAAGAACCAGATCGCCAGCTGCACGGCGGCGGCCTTGTTCGCGGTCGAGGAGAGCGACGCGGGCGCGTCGGTGATCGGGTAGTTGTTCATGATGATCGTGCCCACGTAGCCCAGGTTCGGCGTCGTCGCGGTGCGCACGGCGCTGATCCGGTAGTTCACGCCCGGCGACGTGGCCGTCGTGGCGTCGGCGCAGTAAAGCATGATCGACTCGCCGGTCCCCGTCGTGGCGCTGTAGATGCCGGCCTTGAGCGCCGTGCCGTCGGGGGACCGCGCCGGGGTCCAGGAGCGCGTCGTCACGGCGGTCGGGTAACCGCGCAGCGGGTTGAAGGTGGCAGGACCGATCGTGGCCGTGGTCTGCACCTGGCTGACGGCCCCGGTGAGCTTGAGCGTTCTGGGGAACGGCGGCGGGTCGGCCGCCCGGACGACGGACGTCGCGTTCGACGACGCCGCGGCGAGGGCGGGCCCCGCCGTGAGCGTGACGGCGGCGCCGACCGTCGTTAAGAGAACGGTGGCCACTGTCCAGTGGTGGGCACGCCGCATCATCGCCTCCTTGTAAGGCTTCTCAGGAGTTCACCGCGCTTGTTGGGTACGGTATGCGCGTATTACCGTCAATCGGTACTAATCAAACATGTTAGGCACGATTGAGTGACTGTTCTCGGTTTCGCCACACTGGGTAATAATCGGACCGATAACGGTCAACCGTCGACCAGGTCGGGCCCGGCCAGGCGGCGGGCGAGCTCCCGTAGGCGCAGGGCCGTGGTCAGCGCCGTGGCCGCAAGGACAACCGCCACGAGATAGACCGCCAGGAACGCGGCCGGCACGGGGTCATAACGGCGCAGCGCCGCCACCGGATGCGCGGCGAACAGCGACACCGCGTGCGTCACGACCTGCACGGCCGACGGCAGGAAGATCAGAACCAGCGATCCGGTCGCGGCCGCGAGCGGCAGCGCCCGACCCCGCAGAGTACGGCGTACCCGGGCGCGTTCGGGGTCACGGTCCAGGCGCTTCGGGGCGACGCGGCTGGTCAGCGCCCGGGTCAGCTCGGCCTGCCAGGCGCCGTAGAGCAGCCCCACCGCCCCGACGAGCAGCGACGTCGCCGAGAGCAGGTCGGCGTCCACGGCGACCACCGGCTACTCCGGCCCGACGGGAAAGCCCGCCGCCAGCAGGTCGCGCAGCGCCTGGTACGCCGACGGCCGGATCTCGTACTGGCTCACGGTCCCCCGCCGGCGGGTCACCTGCGGCAGCGAGCCGTCGACGGCGGCCAGCTCCGCGTTGATGATGTCGATCGTCGCGGGGTCCGCCGTCACCTCCCACACGCCGGCCCCGGGCTCGTGCTGGGCGCGGTGCAGCGTGCCCTCCAGCGTCGCCCGTACCGCGTCGGCCAGCTCGTAGCGGTGCTTGGCCATCACCCCGCGCAGCAGCGCCCGGCTCTGCTGGGGCGTCAGCTGGAAGACCCGGGCGACCTGCTCCTCGGTGGGGAGGTGGTTGGCGAAGAGGTGGCGCACCAGCAGCACGAGGCGCTGCTCGCGGATCTCCTCCAGACGACGCGGCAGGCGACGGCCGAGGATCATGTCGAGGTACTCCTCGGTCGCGGCCGCCGCGATGCGCTCCAACGCGCCGGGCACGTCCGCGGGGGCGATCCCCAGCGCGTACGCCAGTTGGGCGCGATCGCTATCCGTTACATCCGCGGCCGCCATGTCTCCTCCGTTCCACCATCATCCGTCCTGTTCAGGGCGGTGGATGGTAAACGCGCCGGAGGAGCGCTGTAACGGTCAGTAGTGCAATGCCACGTCGTACTCGTGCTGCTGGCCGCGCTCGACCTGCAGGGTCGCGGTGACCGGGGGATAGCCGGTCGCCACGACGGTGTACATGCCCTCGCGCAGGTCCCGGAAGGCGTACGCGCCGTCGCGGCTGGTGATCGTCTCGACGACGACCGTGCCGCGCGAGTCGAGCAGGGCCACCCGGATGCCGGCCAGCGGCCGCCAGCGGTCGTCGCGCGCGACCCCGAACACCCGCGCCCCCGGCAGCAGCGACACGTTGTGCTCGGCGTGCCCGGTCGCGGGCAGGTCCAGGCGCGCCGCCACGGCCGGCCGCGACGGCCCGGTCGCCGCGAGCGTGTAGACCCCGCCCACCAGGTCGTCCACGGCGTACCGGCCGTCGCGGGCGGTCCGCGCCGCCGCCACCACGGCGCCCGTATCGTCGACGAGGCTGACCGAGGCGCCCGGCAGCGGCGCGCCGTCCGCGTCGGTGACCCGGCCGGCGAGCCGCACCGCGCCGCGCAGCCGCACATCGGCGGCCACGCCGTCCGGGCCGATCGTCAGGTAGGTGGCCTGCGGCTCGTGCCCGGTCGCGGCCGTGACCAGCAGATAGTCGCCCGGCGCGACGGCGTCGACCACGTACTGCCCGCCCGGGCCGCTGGTGGCGTGCGCCGCGACCACGCCGGTGGCGTCGAGGAGCGTGAGCGTCGCCCCCACGAGCGCCGCGTCACCGTGCCCGAGCACCCGGCCGACCACCCGGCCGGCGGCCTGGGCCGGCGGCCACCCGTCGCGCGCCGGAACGGGCTCGTCGGGGGGCGTGGGCTGGTTCGACATCACGGTCTCCTGGTTGTCGAGGGTGGGCTGGGGCACGACGGTTGCGGCACGGCCGGCCGGCGGCGGGTCCGCG
>NZ_BAAALT010000011.1:0-13087 GCF_039528515.1 Luedemannella flava | reverse complement strand
CGCGCCCGGTGCGGCATCCCGGCGCGGGCGCAGGCGTCGAGCGCGTCGGCGCCGACCACGACGATCGGCGCGCGCGCCCAACGGGGCCGGGCGGCGGCCGGGTCGGTGGCGACCTCGACGGCGACGCCGCTGGAGGCGGCCAGCCGTAGCAGGTCGTCGAGGAGATCCTGATCGCCGGTGACGACGAGCGGGAGGGATGGTTCGGCGGTTGCGGGCGGCGCGAGGACCGGCACGGCGGGCTCCGATTCGTCCGTGGACTGCGGGTTCGCCGCCCACACTGCCGGGCCCGACCGCCGTCCGGAGCCGCCGCGACAAGATCTGTGGGTAACTCAGGGCCCTGTGGAAAACCGGAAAGGGGGAATAGCAAGGTGGACGGCCCGCGCCAGCGCCGGCCGTCCACTCAGGAGTCAGGCGGTCAGGACCGCATCGCGCACGGCGCGTTCGTGAACGACATCCCGGCCGGCACGGGTTTCGACCCGGTCCAGGTGCCGAGGATGCCGAACGTGACCTTCCCGCCGCGGGGCACCGACCCGTTCCGGGGCAGGTTCGTGAAGACCGCCGCGGAGCTGGCCGGGGTGAAGGTCGCGTTCCAGGCCTGGGTCACGCTCTGGCCGGCCGCGAGACCGAACCCGACCTTCCAACCGGTGACCGCCGCGTACCCGTTCTCCACCGTCACCTCGGCGGTGAACCCGCCCGGCCACCGGCTCATCACCCGGTAGGTCGCCCAGCACACCAACGGCGGACTGTTCCCACCGGTGGTGGCGACGACCGACGTGCTCACCCCGGTCGTCGACACGGTCAACATCGCGGAGTACGCCGAGACGTGCCCGACACCGTCGCGCGCCCGCACCTGGATCTCGTACGCGGTGTTCGGCTGCAGACCCGGGATCGTGTAGGCCGTAGCGGCGCTGATGTTGGTGAGGATCGGATAGGTCGACCCGACCGCCTGGTACCAGATGTCGTAGCTGGTCACCGGGCAGCACCCGGGCGAGGACGCGGTCCACGCCAGCGAGATCGACGTCGCGGTCACCCCGGTCGTACGCACGATGCCCGGGACGGTCGGCGGCATCGGCGAGGTGTTCGGCGTGCCCGGCCCGGTTGTCGTCGGCACGGGCGGCGCGGGTGTGGACGTTTGCGGCTGGGAGGCGGTCGGACCGGGCGTGGACACGGGCGGCGCGAGCGGCGCGGCCGAAGCCGAGCCGACAGCGACCACCATGCTCACCGCGAGCGTGCACCCGACGGCGAGACACGCGTGCACGGTTCGAGGGCCCGCCGGCTCGGGACATAGGTGGCAGACATAATCCACGCTGACCGATACGCCACCGTGGGTCAACCAAGCGCCTATGAATTCCGCCTCCGCCGCGAAACCACAAGAACCCCCACCACCACGAGTACGCCCACGAGCGCCCCCACCCCGACAAGCGCACCGACCAGCCCACCGTTGCCCGGCTGGCCCTTGGCGCCCGGTCCGGCCCCCGGCGTGGACGCGCTGGGCGTCAACGGTGGCACATCAGCGGTCAACGCCTTCACGATGTTGACGACCCCGTACCCGTACTGGTCATCGCGTCCGGACGGCCCCTTGTCATCGGCGGTGTACGTCAGGCGGTGAATCACCTCGTCGGCGGACAACTCGGGAAATTTGGCCCTCACCAACGCCGCTGCCCCGGCGACCAACGCCGTCGAGTTGCTCGTCCCGGTCCCGAGCCAGTACTCGCCGTCGGGCGCCGTTGACGACACCGCGTCCGACGGTGCCGCCAGCATGACCACGTCGCTGCGGACTGAAATGTCGGCGTGACGACCAGAACTGTCAATCCCGCCCACCGCAACGACGCCCGGGTACGCCGCTGGATACCGCAACGTCGGGTCCAGGTTGGTGTTGCCAACACCAGCGATTACCACCACATCCGCCGCCAGGGCGCGGTTGATCGAGTCCTCCAGTTGTGGGGAGCCTTTCGTGCCAAGGGCTAGACAGATGACCTTGGCACCGCTGCTGACGGCAAGGTTGATGGCGGGCACAAGACCCGCAGTGAACTGGCGACTGCCGCTGCGCTCCTTAAGGGGAAGGATCGTCGCCTCGGGAGCGACGCCGAGCACTCGGCCGTGGGCGCCGACCAGACCGGCCATGGCCGTCCCGTGCCCATCCATGTCATAGCGCCCATCCGGCGCAGAGAAGCCACCTATCATGTCTTGACCGGGAAGCACGTTGCCGCTGAGATCGGGATGCTGGCCGACGCCCGTGTCGACGACCGCGACAATTACGCCCTTGCCCTTCGTGATCTGGTGCGCCTGCCTCAGTTGCAGGAAGTCCACGTACCACTGGCCATCCCGAACCGCATCCGCCCACGCGGGGGTCGGTGTAGCCATGAGCACCGCAAGCGCGCCGACCACGACGCCGGCGGCCGCGTTTCGCAGAGCAACCCGCCAGGTTCGAATCATCTTGGCCAGCCCTCGATGCTTACAACCCCAGGTGGCAGCCCTTCCCACGGACCACCGTCGCTTTCTTTCGTGGCCTGTCCACCGATCACCGGTGCCACCGTGTCCGCATCGATAGCCCATGGATCAGCGGGGTCATACGGACGGCTGCGCTTACCGCGTTCGCCGCCGATCACGCCTCCCGGACGCCCGATCCGGACACCATCGCGCGTCGTGGCGGGTCCGCCAGCCGCAAGCATCGGCATACCGCCGACCATTCCGCCCGCAGTCGGCAACCCATGGCCGGCGCCTTGGCTGCCTGATGCGCTACCGCCGTAGGCACCCCGCACGCCGCCGGCTCCCGGTTGCGCCTCCGGCCGACCACCAGGAACGCCGATCACACCGCCGACCGGTGAGCCCGGCGCGTATGCGCCCGCTGGGACTGCATGGTCGGAGACGCCGGCTCGGCCACTCGGCACGTTTGTTGTGGACGTGCCGTTGGGCGTGGTCGTGCCCCATGGTGAGCCTGGATCGACCGCCCCAGCGAGTATGGGGGATAGAGGGACTGACGCCGACGATCCGCCGAATCCCGGTAATGCCGCAGGACTGTCACCGGACGTCATCTGTGGACTGCCGAAAGAACCGAGGGCTGCCTGTTGTCCAGTTTGCCCTGAACCTTGGGGCTTCGGCTCCTTGATCTTTCCCCCTTCGCCAATCCCGCCGTCCAGAACGAATGGCTCCGGAGTTCGGACGATCCTGGCGGACAGTCTCGCAGCGGCGTCATTGCGCGTCATGATCTGGCGCGCGTCCGTCGTGAGGTGGGCGCGCCAGTCTTCGATGCTGCCGGCAACGGTCACGGGCTGAGACCTCTCGGCCGCCTCTCGACGTTGGTACTCAGCAACAACACTTTCGATCTGGGCCCGGGTCTCCTGCAGGTCCTGGTTGAACGACTCCAAGGTCAGACCGTTGTTGTAGGCGGTACGCGACGTCTCCCGCATCGAGCGGAGCAGGCCGTTGGTTGCTGCTTGAAACGCCTCGGCCGCGCTGCCCTTGGTCGCCGGCCACGTCGCCTGGAGTTGCGTGACCGCCCGCGCCAACTGGTCAGCATGGGTACGGCAGATGGCCTCGATCTGGTACCACACCCTCGCCTGCGCATCGCCAGCCAAAGCACTTTCCTGGGAGAGCATCTGCCGGATCTGCGGGAGGGAGTACGACGACCAGTCTGTCGAGTTGGGCTGCCCGCTCACGGAGCATCGGTCCTCGGCCCGAAGTGTGTGGGCACATCGGTGACGAAGGACAGAGCCGCCTCGGCGTTGTCGGAGTTGGGGAGGGCGCCAGGGTGGCCCAACGCATCGGACAGGATCTTGTTGGCGGTATCACCTGACATGCCGTCTGCCGCGCCGTACTCGGAGACGATTTTTTCGGCGGCCGCGATGAGGACCTGAGACGCCATGACAAAGTTGCGGACGTTTTGCAGGGTCTGGGCAAGGCTGTCCTGGTAACGCACACGCATGTCCCGGATGGCGGGGGTGGTCATCCGGACGCCAAAGTTGATCGCGTCGTCCTCGCACTCGCGGGCGATCGCCGCCGCGTTGGGGCGTAGATTGCGCTCCAGCTCGTTGTGCAGGGCCTTGCCGAAGCCGCCGACGTCGTCGAGGTTGATGTCGATGTTGGCGACCGGCAGGCGCGCATCGTTGAGGTGGTCGGGTGGGGGCACGTCCCAGTCGTGCTTCACGTCGCCGGACATGTGCGGACCTCCCCCTGCCTCGCCCTGAGCAGGGTATCGGAGTTCGTCACCGCGCGGCTACGGGCTGTGGATAACGCGAACGGCGGGGCGCACGAGGCGCCCCGCCGTCCACAGAGGTGTTACAGCGCCGGGTAGGCGTTCGTCACGAGCTGCTCGAACTGGGCCGGGAACCACTTGCCGGCCAGCGGGGCGTTCGGGAGCGCGTTGGTGAGGTTGTTGCCGTTGAGGCTGTTACCGGTGTACGTCGGGTCGCACATCGGGTCGGCGCCCTTGCCCTCGTCGTTCGGGATGAACGCGCTGGCACCGTCGGACTCGCCCGGAGGCTTGATCCAGACGTACGCGTCGAGACCGGCGGCCGGGTTGGCCTGCGGACGGAAGCCGATGCCGGCCCCGTTCTGGTTGCACCAGTTGCCCCGGTGGATCCGACGGTCGATCTTCGTGGCGTTGACGAAGGTGTTCAGGTCCGTCGAGGTGGAGGCGCCCGCCGGACGGGCCGAGCCACCCCAGCCGTTACGCGACGTGTCGATCATCATGCCGATGGTCGACGGGAAACCCTTGGCGATGAGGGCGGTCCGCAGCGCCTGCACGAACGACTGCTCGTCGATGTACTGGTTCCACTGGTAGAAGTTCGCCGAGCGGACCGGGTTGCCACCGATCGACTGCGTCGCCGTCATGTACGGCTCGATGGTCGGCGTCGTGTTCGCGGTGTTCGAGACGAACCCGTCGTACGCGCTGTAGCCGCCCGTGGTCCTGCTCGCGAGCGTGGCCATGAGGTTCACGAACGGGGTCAGGTTCGAGTCCCAGCCGAGCCAGCCCGAGTGGGCCACGTCGACGTAGGTGTACACGTTCGGGATGGCGTGCAGCTTGCCGGCCGCGTACGCGACACCGTCGACGTAGGCGCCGGTCGAGTTCGCCTCGGCGCACTTGGCGAAGCTCAGGTTCGTGATGAGGTTCGGCAGCGAGTCCGGCTCGAGGATCGTCGAGATGCGCAGCGAGGCGTACTTCGACTGGCTCATGATCGCGACGATCGGGTCGATGTACTCGGTCTTGTAACGCGCCAGGCCGTTGTTCGCGATGAGCAGCTCGCCGTTGGAGGCGAGTGCCGAGCAGTCACGGTTCGGCAGGTCGTAGATGACGATCGTGGCGACGACCTGCTTGCCGCTGCTGGTCTGCTGCGCGAGCGCGGCGTCCAGGTGCGCGGCGAGGCCCTTGGCGCCGTTCGCGCCGTTGATGGCCGCGATGCGGTCCAGCCAGACGGCCGTGGGCTGCTGGGCGACCTTCGCCATGGCCGCGCCGAGCGTGCCGCCCTTGGCGGCCGCGGCGGCGTTGACCTGCGCGGCGTAGTCGGGGTTGATGTACCCGTTCGCACCGGCGTAGGGGTTGTCGACCCGGGCGGTGCTCGGGGTGCTGGGAGCGGCCGAGGTCACGACCGGGCCGGAGGTGACCGGGGCGGAGGTCACGGGCGCCGAGGTCACCGCGCGGGAGGTAACCGGGGCCGACGTGACCGCGCGGGAGGTCACGGGAGCCGAGGTGACCGCGCGGGAGGTAACCGGGGCCGACGTGACGGCCCGGGAGGTCACCGGGGCCGACGTGGGCGTCGACGTGCCGCCGCAGACCACGCCGTTGACGGAGAACGACGTCGGCGCCGCGTTCGTGGCGCTGGGCAGGTTGGCCGTGAAGCCCATGTCCACGACGCCCCCGTTGGCGACGGACCCGTTCCAGGTCTCGTTCGTCACGGTGACGTTCGCGGACGACTGGGCCCACTTGCCCGACCAGCCCTGGGACACGGTCTGGCCGTTGGCGAAGGAGAACGTGAGGGTCCACGAGGTCCACGCGTCGCCGGTGTTCTTGAGGGTCACGCCACCCTGGAAGCCGTTGCTCCACTGGTTGACGATCTTGTATGTAACGCTACACGCGGTCGCGGCGCTCGCCGGCAGGGCCGGGAGCACGGCAACCGTGCCGACCACGACGGCACCGACGGCGACTACGGCCGCCCGGCGTCGCGTCATGCGAATGCTCATGCCTGATCTCTCCTACGGATGTCGCAAAGACGGTGGCCAGCGCGCGTCCGCGCTGGTGGCAGGCGACAGCGCGCAGCTGGTGGAGCGCGTGTCGCGCCGGACCCGGTAGAGCCCGGCCCGGCCGATGTGACCTGGGTCTCTCAGCGAGCGCCGAGTCAACACCGGTTGTCCGCCCGTCACAAGCGATCTCCGAAGGCTTTCGCAAACCTGCAGGTCAAGTCGTTACATCGACAACATCTCACCGAAACTTTCCACGACATTCATGACCCATCGAGTACGCCCGATGGATAACGACGCAGGTAGTCCCCATGCCCGCCAGGACATGCGCAAGTCCGGGACTTAAACGGTTCAGTCCCATCGACGTTTCTAACTGGCCAGGTTTCGACATTCACCGGCTGCCGCCGCGGCGGCAGCCGCCCACGACGCCGCGAGGGGCGGCACCGCCCGGAAGCGGCGCCGGCCCTCGCCGGATCATGATCGGACTATTACTCGGTCGTGTCGCCCTCGGTCGTGTCGCCCTCGATCGCGGGGACCTGGGTGCGGATCGCGACCTTCTGTGGCTCGCGGGCCGGCGGGGTCACGTCGCGGACCCGCAGGCGCAGCAGGCCCTTGTCGGCCTCGGCCTCGACCTGCTCGGCGCCCACGGCGCGCGGCAGCTGGAACGCGCGCCGGAAGCTGCCGTAACGCAGCTCACGGACGAGCACCTTGGCGTCCGAGGAACTGTCGCGGCGCTCGCCGCTGACCGTCAGGGTGCGCCCGTTGACCTCGACGTCGATGTCCTCGACGTCGACGCCGGGCACCTCCAGCGTGATCAGCACGTCGCCGCCCTCGGTGGCCAGCTCGACCGCCGGGACGAACTGTTCGCGCGGGGTGGCGAAGGAGCGTCGGACCAGGTTGTCGAACTCGTCGTCCACGCGGGCGAGCGCCGTGAACGGATCCCAACGAAGCAGTGCCATCGCAGACCTCACTCTGTCGTCGTTAGCACTCGCCCCATACGAGTGCCAGCCACACAGACTTAGACGCCCAACGGGCCGCGATCATTTCCACCCAGAATGTGACCCCGCTCACCCCCTGCGGCCGCACCCCCGTTCGGATGTCGGGGCCGATAACGGCCTATAGGAGGTGGTCGCCCCCAAGATCCGGAGCTCACTCGTCGACCGGCCTCCGCATAGTGACTGTCCCCTCGGGGTTCAGGTCGACGGTGGCGGCCGCGAACTGACCCGACAGGCCGGTGATCCGCAGCCGGTCACCTGACCGTTCGACGCGCACCTCGGGTCGGCACGCGCCCCTGGCCCGGTCTGCGACAACGATGAGCCCCAGGAGCACCGACGCGTCGAAGCCCGACAGCGAGTGGTACTCCCAGATATGCGACCCCAGAGCCGCGACCGATCCCAGGATGAGCAGCCCTAGTAGGTAACCGACCACGCGTCGGTAGATCGCGTAGCCACGCACGGAGCGGGCCATCGAACACGTGAGTGGCAACGTCACGGCGTCCTTCTCGCGGAACCCGCCGACCGCTCGCACCCTGACATCCACGAGCCGCCCAGCGGGATCCTCCGGATCGGGTCCGTCGGCGGGTATCCGGGGACAGACCAGCGCTGGCGCGTGGGCTGCGCTGACCAACAGGCAGTAACCCGAATCCGACACGCGTTCACGGTAACGAGCGCCACACAGTCAGGGCGGGCCGCAATACCCCCTGGGGGTACGCTGATGGTATGGCGACAGCACTGCGCACCGACCTGGCGATCGGCGGGATGACCTGTGCCTCCTGCGCCGCGCGCGTGGAGAAGCGGCTCAACAGGCTCGACGGCGTGACCGCCACGGTCAACTTCGCCACGGCGGTCGCCACCGTCGACCACCCGGCGGAGGTCAGCACCGACGATCTCGTCGCGGCGGTCGAGGCGGCCGGCTACCAGGCCACCCCGCCCGCCGAGACCGAGGAGGAGACGACCGGCCCGCTGCGCACCCGGCTGATCGTGTCCGCCCTGCTCACCGTGCCCGTCGTCGCCATGGCGATGGTGCCCGGAGTGGACCCGCCCGGCGAGGGCTGGCTGTCGCTCGCGCTGACCGCCGTCGTGGTCGGCTACGGCGGCTGGCCGTTCCACAAGGCCACGGTCGCCAACCTGCGGCACGGCGCGGCGACGATGGACACCCTGGTCACGGTCGGCACGCTCGCGGCGTTCGCCTGGTCGCTGGTGGCGACGGTCCGGGGCGGGCACGACACCTACCTGGAGACGGCCGCCGTCATCACCACCTTCATCCTCGCCGGCCGCTTCGCCGAGCAGCGCGCCACCCGCCGCGCCGGCGGGGCCCTGCGCGCCCTGCTCACCCTCGGCGCCAGGGACGCGACCGTGGTCGACGAGGCGGGCGCGGAGACGAAGATCCCCGTGGCCCAGCTGAGGACAGGCGACGTCTTCCTGGTCCGCCCCGGCGAGAAGATCGCCACCGACGGCGTGGTCGTCGACGGCACCTCCGCCATCGACGCGAGCCTGCTCACCGGCGAGTCCGTCCCGGTCGAGGTCGCCCCCGGCGACCAGGTCACCGGCGCCACGGTCAACACCCAGGGACTTCTCCGGGTACGCGCGACGCGCGTCGGCGCGGACACCCAGCTGGCCCAGATCGCGCGCCTCGTCACGGCCGCTCAGCAGGGCAAGGCGCCGGTCCAACGGCTCGCCGACCGGATCTCGGCGGTGTTCGTCCCGGCCGTGATCGTGCTGGCCGTGCTGACGCTCGTCGCCTGGCTGGTCGCCACCGGCGACCTCAGCGACGCCGTGCGCGCGGCCGTGGCCGTACTCATCATCGCCTGCCCGTGCGCCCTGGGCCTGGCGACGCCGACGGCGCTGATGGTGGGCACCAGCCGGGGCGCGCAGTTGGGCATCCTCATCCGCGGCCCGCAGGTGCTGGAGTCCACCCGCGCGGTCGACACCATCGTGCTCGACAAGACCGGCACCGTGACCACGGGCCGCATGTCCCTGCACGGCACCGTAGCCGACGACCCGACCGAGGTGCTGCGCGTCGCGGGCGCCCTGGAGTCCGGATCCGAACACCCCGTCGGCGCGGCCATCGCGGCCGCCGCCGGCGCCGAGCAGACCAGTGCGGCATCACGCCCGGCCATGGCCGCGAACCCGCCGGCCACGGCGGCGGAACCGCCAGCCACGGGGGCGGAGCCGCCGACCGGGGCCGCTGCCGCCCTGCCTGCCGGCGGTGGTGCGACGCTGCCGGCCGTCTCGGACTTCACCAACGTGCCCGGCCTGGGCGTGAGCGGCGTCGTCGAGGGTCGCCCCGCGCTCGCTGGACGCGCGGCGCTGTTCGCCGGACGCGGCTGGCACGTCCCGGGGCACCTGGCCGCCGCGGTTACGGACGCGGGCGCGGCCGGGCGCACCGCCGTACTCGCCGGGTGGGAGGGTGAGGCGCGCGGCGTCCTGGTCGTCGCGGACGCCGTCCGCCCCACCAGCCGGGAGGCGATCTCCCGGCTGCGCGCGCTGAACCTGAAGCCCGTGCTGCTGACCGGCGACAACGCCACCGTCGCGGCGGAGGTGGCGGCCGAGGTCGGCATCGACGAGGTCGTCGCGGAGGTGCTGCCGGCCGACAAGGTCGCGGCGGTGCGGGCACTGCAGGAGCGCGGCGCCACCGTCGCGATGGTCGGCGACGGGGTCAACGACGCGGCCGCGCTCGCCCAGGCCGACCTGGGCCTGGCCATGGGCACCGGCACCGACGCGGCCATCGAGGCGGCGGACCTCACGCTGGTCCGCGGCGACCTGATGGCCGCGGCCGACGCCATCCACCTGTCCCGCCGCACGCTGGGCACGATCCGGGCCAACCTGTTCTGGGCGTTCGCCTACAACGTCGCGGCGCTGCCGCTGGCGGCGGCCGGCCTGCTCAACCCGATGATCGCGGGAGCGGCGATGGCGGCCTCGTCGGTCTTCGTGGTCGCCAACAGCCTCCGCCTGCGCCGCTTCACCCCTCGCTGACGGCTACCGCGGCGGCAACGGGTCCTCCCGGGGGCTCTTTGCCGCCGCGGTCCCGGAGCCCGCCAGGCGCAGCAACACCGCGCCGACAAGGGCCGCCGCGAATGAGCCCACGAAGATGCCGACCTTCGCGTAATCGATCATGCTCTGGTCCTTGAAGGCCAGGTCGGTGATGAACAGCGCCACGGTGAACCCGATGCCGCCCAGCGCGGCCACCGGCCACACCTGCCGGGCGGGCATCCCGGCCGGCAGGACGCCCACGCCCAGCCCGCGCGCCGCGAACACGCCGCCGCCAATGCCGATCAGTTTGCCGAGCACCATGGCGATGGCGACCGCCCAGGTGAGCCGCTGGGTCAGGGCCGTCTCCAGCGCCCCGCCGCGCAGGTCGACGCCCGCGTTGGCCAGGGCGAACACCGGCACGACGAGGTAGGCGCTGATCGGGTGCCACCGGTGCACCAGTCGTGCCATCACGGGCCGACCATGCACCGGCCGGGCGGGTGTGAGCAGCCCCAACGCGACACCGGCGATCGTGGCGTGTACCCCGGACTCCAGGACCGCCACCCACAGCGCGAGCGCCGGCACCGCGTACGCCCACGGGGAGACGAACGTGCCGCGCAGCGCCGCCATGGCGACCAGGACCCCGGCCGCGAAGGCCAGCCAGCCCCACTCGATGTGGTCGGTGTAGAAGATCGCGATGACCGCGATGGCGAGGAGGTCGTCAACGATCGCGACGGCGAGCAGGAGCAGCTTCGCCCCGCCGCTGGCGCGCGCGCCGAGCAGCGCGAGCACGCCGACGGCGAACGCGATGTCGGTCGCGATCGGCACGCCCCAGCCGCTGGTCGCGGGCCCGCTGCCGACGAGGGCCAGATAGATGAGCGCCGGCGCGACCACGCCGCCGAGCGCGCCGATGACCGGCATGAGCGCCGCTCGCGCCTCGCGCAACTCGCCGACCACGAGTTCCCGCTTGATCTCCAGCCCGACGACGAAGAAGAAGATCGCCATGAGGCCGTCGTTGACCCAGTGCTGGAGGTCCTCGGTGATCCGCCCGATGGTCAGCTCGTGGTGCCAGAACGCCGCGTACGAGTCGCCGGCCGGGGAGTTCGCCCAGAAGAGGGCGGTGAGGGCGGCCATCAGGAGCAGCGTCGCGGCGCCCGCCTCGGTGCGCAGGAACTCGGCGAGTGGGGTGACGGCCCGACGCACGGGTCCCGGCTGCGACATGTGTCGACTCTACGAGCAACGGACACTGACCTACGGGATGATCGCCAGTGGGACCCGGGGGAGGTAGAACGAAACAGGACGGGCCGACGCCGAGCGAGCGGAGCGTGATGGGTCATGAGCATGGTGCATCAGCCGGCCGTGGTGGGACTGGACGTGGGCGGCACGGCGATCAACGCCACCGTCCTCGACGCCAACGGCGACTTCCTCGTCGACCGGCTCGTCGAGATACCGAGCCGGGTGCTGGAAGGGCCCCGGGTCGCGGTGGAGGCCCTCGCCGACGCGATGGCGAACGTCCTCGCGCTCACCGGCACGCCACTGCCGGCGGTCGCGGCGGTCGGGCTCGACACGCCCGGGCCGGCCAGCGCGGAGGGCGTCATCTCGTCGAAGGGCTCCACGAACTTCTCCGCACCCGAGTGGTGGGGCTTCGACTTCCGCGGCGCGTTACAGGACCGCCTCAAGCTCCCGGTGATCTACAACAACGACGGCAACGCGGCCGCGCTCTACGCCCACGCGCAGCACTTCGGGGCGCTCGCCCCGGCCCGGTCGTCGGTGTCGGCCATCGTCGGTACGGGCCTCGGCGGCGGCGTCGTCGAGTCCGGCTGGGCGGTCAAGGGCGCCGCCGGCATGGCCGGCGAGCTGGGCCACGTCTACCTGCCCATGCACGGGCTGCTCGAACCGGACCAGCCCATGCCGGTATGCAACTGCGGGCTGATCGGCGACGCCGAGAGCATCGCGTCGCTCAAGGGCATCGAGAACAACCTCCTGCCGTACTGGCTGAAGCGCTACCCCGACCACGAGCTCAACCACGTCGGGTCGCTCGCGAAGGCGGCCAAGCTGGTGCGCTCCTACGGCGAGCGCGGCGACGAGCTGGCGCTGAAGGTCTTCGGGCAGCAGGCCATGGCGATGGGCCGGCTGTTCACCATCGCGGCCAACTTCACCGACCCGGCGGCGTACTTCATCGGCGGCGGGGTCGTCGAGACGGGCGCGCAGTTCCGCGGCTGGTTCCTCGACACCGTGCGCAACCACACCCAACTGCGCGCCGAGCAGGAGAAGGCGGCCACGATCGCGCTGGTGCCGGACCTGGACATGGCCGGCGCGCGCGGGGCCGCCATCGCGGCCCGGCAGACGGTGCCCGGCTGAGCGGCGGCACGATCCGGGCGCCGCGCGGTTATGGCCCGATCAGTCCTAACGCCCGGACATTCCGTTAACGCCGGCAGAGTGAATTACCGACCAGCACGCTCCTGATGTGGCATTCGGCACCATAGCGCGGCAATCGTCACCGATGCTCGTCGAGTGATTGTCGAAGTACCCCATGACGTGACCGATCCGGCGTGGTCCAATGCGCCCACCGTGGACCTCAGCACGCACGGCGACGCGGGCGCACCCGTCTTTGTGGACAGTTCCGGCCGCCGGCGGCGCCGGGTGCGCCTGATCAGCTACGGGCTGGGCGCCGTCTGCCTCACCTTCACCACGCTCGTACTGGTCAGTCTGGCCGTCGGGCCCGTCTCTCCGGATCAGGTGGGACCGTTGTTCGCGGACGGCCCGACCGGACCCGCGATCACGGGGGCGGCGGCGCGGCCGTCGTCGGCCCCGCCCCGGCCCCCGGTCGTCGCCGGCCCGCCCCTCGACCCGCTGCAGGTGCCCGTGCCCCGGCCGGCCCCCACGCTGATCACCACCTCCGGGCCACCCGCCGCGACCGGCGCGACCGGGGCGGCGCGGAC
>NZ_BAAALT010000010.1:0-4688 GCF_039528515.1 Luedemannella flava | reverse complement strand
AACGGGTTGACTCTGAAAGAGGAAAGCGTAATATACGCCACCTCGCGACAGAGCGCTAAAGCGCGTCGCAACTGCTCTTTAACAATTTATCAGACAATCTGTGTGGGCACTCAAAGTGACATGGATTCTTAACGTCCTCGGACGAAAAATGAATACCAAGTCTCAAGAGTGAACACGTAATTCATTACGAAGTTTAATTCTTTGAGCATCAAACTTAAATTGAAGAGTTTGATCATGGCTCAGATTGAACGCTGGCGGCAGGCTTAACACATGCAAGTCGAGCGGTAGCACAGAGAGCTTGCTCTCGGGTGACGAGCGGCGGACGGGTGAGTAATGTCTGGGAAACTGCCTGATGGAGGGGGATAACTACTGGAAACGGTAGCTAATACCGCATAACGTCGCAAGACCAAAGTGGGGGACCTTCGGGCCTCATGCCATCAGATGTGCCCAGATGGGATTAGCTAGTAGGTGGGGTAACGGCTCACCTAGGCGACGATCCCTNGGCCACACTGGGACTGAGACACGGCCCAGACTCCTACGGGAGGCAGCAGTGGGGAATATTGCACAATGGGCGAAAGCCTGATGCAGCGACGCCGCGTGAGGGATGAAGGCCTTCGGGTTGTAAACCTCTTTCAGCAGGGACGAAGCGCAAGTGACGGTACCTGCAGAAGAAGCGCCGGCCAACTACGTGCCAGCAGCCGCGGTAAGACGTAGGGCGCAAGCGTTGTCCGGATTTATTGGGCGTAAAGAGCTCGTAGGCGGCTTGTTGCGTCGACTGTGAAAACCCGCGGCTCAACCGCGTGGCTTGCAGTCGATACGGGCAGGCTAGAATTCGGTAGGGGAGACTGGAATTCCTGGTGTAGCGGTGAAATGCGCAGATATCAGGAGGAACACCGGTGGCGAAGGCGGGTCTCTGGGCCGATATTGACGCTGAGGAGCGAAAGCGTGGGGAGCGAACAGGATTAGATACCCTGGTAGTCCACGCTGTAAACGTTGGGCGCTAGGTGTGGGGGGCCTCTCCGGTTCCCTGTGCCGCAGCTAACGCATTAAGCGCCCCGCCTGGGGAGTACGGCCGCAAGGCTAAAACTCAAAGGAATTGACGGGGGCCCGCACAAGCGGCGGAGCATGCGGATTAATTCGATGCGACGCGAAGAACCTTACCTGGGTTTGACATGGCTTCTAAAGCCGTAGAGATACGGTGTCCTTCGGGGGGAGTCACAGGTGGTGCATGGCTGTCGTCAGCTCGTGTCGTGAGATGTTGGGTTAAGTCCCGCAACGAGCGCAACCCTCGTTCCATGTTGCCAGCGGGTAATGCCGGGGACTCATGGGAGACTGCCGGGGTCAACTCGGAGGAAGGTGGGGATGACGTCAAGTCATCATGCCCCTTATGTCCAGGGCTTCACGCATGCTACAATGGCCGGTACAAAGGGCTGCGATACCGTAAGGTGGAGCGAATCCCAAAAAGCCGGTCTCAGTTCGGATCGGGGTCTGCAACTCGACCCCGTGAAGTCGGAGTCGCTAGTAATCGCAGATCAGCAACGCTGCGGTGAATACGTTCCCGGGCCTTGTACACACCGCCCGTCACGTCACGAAAGTCGGCAACACCCGAAGCCGGTGGCCTAACCCTTGTGGGGGGAGCCGTCGAAGGTGGGGCTGGCGATTGGGACGAAGTCGTAACAAGGTAGCCGTACCGGAAGGTGCGGCTGGATCACCTCCTTTCTAAGGAGCATCTCAACACTCGTTGTCGGGTGTTCAGAGCCCGCGTCCGACGAATGCTCGGGCGGGGTTTGCTCATTGGCGGAGACACTGGCAAATCAGGCACGCACGGCAGCTGCGGTTAGTACTACTCCTTTGTGGGTGTGGAACGCGGGTTGGTGGGCGTGTTTGGTGATGGGCACCCTGTTGAGTCCTGAAAGAACAAGCACGAGCGCGGGATGCGCTGTGAGTGTTGTTTCGGGTTCCGGTCACAAACTGGTTCGGATACCTGCCACGGTTGTGGTGCATGGTTTGAGCGTGGTGTTTGTGGGTTGGTTGTTGTTTGAGAATTGCATAGTGGACGCGAGCATCTTTGTGGTCAAGTTGCTGAGGGCAAACGGTGGATGTCTAGGCACCAGGAGCCGATGAAGGACGTGGGAGGCCGCGATAGGCCTGGGGGAGCTGTCAACCGAGCGTTGATCCCAGGGTGTCCGAATGGGGAAACCCAGCCCGAGTCATGTCGGGTTACCCACACCTGAACACATAGGGTGTGTGGAGGGAACGCCGGGAAGTGAAACATCTCAGTACCGGCAGGAAGAGAAAACAAATAGTGATTCCGTGAGTAGTGGCGAGCGAAAGCGGATTGAGCCTAAACCGTGTGCGTGTGATACCTGTCAGGGGTTGCGTGTGCGGGGTTGTGGGACCGTGCTGATCATGCTGACACGTGGTCGAACAGTGAGAAAGTCTGTGGCTAGCCGAAGCTTCTGGAAAGTGGCGCTGTAAACGGTGATAGTCCGGTAGGTGAAAGTTGCAGACCTGTTGTGCGTGTTCCCGAGTAGCGGCGGACTCCTGAAATCTGCCGTGAATCTGCCAGGACCACCTGGTAAGGCTGAATACTCCCTGGTGACCGATAGCGGACTAGTACCGTGAGGGAAAGATGAAAAGTACCCCGGGAGGGGAGTGAAATAGTACCTGAAACCGTTTGCCTACAATCCGTCGGAGCTGAGTTCGTAAGAACGAGGTGACGGCGTGCCTTTTGAAGAATGAGCCTGCGAGTTAGTGGCATGTGGCGAGGTTAACCCGTGTGGGGGAGCCGTAGCGAAAGCGAGTCTGAACAGGGCGTTCAGTCGCATGCTCTAGACCCGAAGCGGAGTGATCTAGCCATGGGCAGGCTGAAGCGCGGGTAAGACCGCGTGGAGGGCCGAACCCACCACCGTTGAAAAGGTGGGGGATGACCTGTGGTTAGGGGTGAAAGGCCAATCAAACTCCGTGATAGCTGGTTCTCCCCGAAATGCATTTAGGTGCAGCGTCGCGTGTTTCTTGCCGGAGGTAGAGCACTGGATGGTCTAGGGGGCCCACAAGCTTACCGAAATCAGCTAAACTCCGAATGCCGGTAAGTGAGAGCGCGGCAGTGAGACTGCGGGGGATAAGCTTCGTAGTCGAGAGGGAAACAGCCCAGATCACCAGCTAAGGCCCCTAAGCGTGTGCTAAGTGGAAAAGGATGTGGGGTCGCATAGACAACCAGGAGGTTGGCTTAGAAGCAGCCACCCTTGAAAGAGTGCGTAATAGCTCACTGGTCAAGTGGTTCCGCGCCGACAATGTAGCGGGGCTCAAGCACACCGCCGAAGCTGTGGCATTCACACATGTACCCCGCGATGCCCCTTTGAGGGTGTTGTGCAGGTGTGTGGATGGGTAGGGGAGCGTCGTGTGGCGAGTGAAGCAGCGGGGTGACCCAGCTGTGGACGCTACACGAGTGAGAATGCAGGCATGAGTAGCGAAAGCAGGGTGAGAAACCCTGCCGCCGGATGACCAAGGGTTCCAGGGCCAGGCTAATCCGCCCTGGGTGAGTCGGGACCTAAGGCGAGGCCGAGAGGCGTAGTCGATGGACAACGGGTTGATATTCCCGTACCCGCGAAGAAGCGACCATGACGAACCCATTTGTACTAACCACCTGCGGTGTGGCGGTCTTCGGACTTAAGCATTGTGGCTGGGAACTTGGGTGGTAGTAGTCAAGCGATGGGGTGACGCAGGAGGGTAGCTGATCCCGGCCGGTGGTTGTGCCGGGGCAAGCGTGTAGGGCGGTGTGTAGGCAAATCCGCACACCATGGGCCTGAGACGTGATGCGGAGACGTTTGAGTCGAAGTCAGTGATCCCATGCTGCCGAGAAAAGCCTCTAGCGAGTTTCGAGCGGCCCGTACCCTAAACCGACACAGGTGGTCAGGTAGAGAATACCAAGGCGATCGGGCGAACTGTGGTTAAGGAACTCGGCAAATTGCCCCCGTAACTTAGGGAGAAGGGGGGCCACAGACCGTGAGACCACACGCTGGAGCAGCGGTAGGTGGCCGCAGAGACCAGGGGGAAGCGACTGTTTACTAAAAACACAGGTCCGTGCGAAGTCGTAAGACGATGTATACGGACTGACGCCTGCCCGGTGCTGGAACGTTAAGGGGACCGGTTAGTCCGTAAGGGCGAAGCTGAGAACTTAAGCGCCAGTAAACGGCGGTGGTAACTATAACCATCCTAAGGTAGCGAAATTCCTTGTCGGGTAAGTTCCGACCTGCACGAATGGCGTAACGACTTCCCCACTGTCTCAACCACAGGCCCGGCGAAATTGCACTACGAGTAAAGATGCTCGTTACGCGCGGCAGGACGGAAAGACCCCGGGACCTTTACTATAGCTTGACATTGGTATTTGAGTTCAATTGTGTAGGATAGGTGGGAGGCTTTGAAGCTCGGACGCCAGTTCGGGTGGAGCCAACGTTGAAATACCACTCTGTTGGATTCGGGTATCTAACCTCGGACCCTGATCGGGTTCAGGGACAGTGTCTGGTGGGTAGTTTAACTGGGGCGGTTGCCTCCTAAAAGGTAACGGAGGCGCCCAAAGGTTCCCTCAGCCTGGTTGGCAATCAGGTGTTGAGTGCAAGTGCACAAGGGAGCTTGACTGTGAGACTGACAGGTCGAGCAGGGACGAAAGTCGGGACTAGTGATCCGGC
>NZ_BAAALT010000009.1:0-146748 GCF_039528515.1 Luedemannella flava | reverse complement strand
CGCCGCGCCGCGACGTCGCGGACCGGGTCGCCGTGGGCGGGGCCATGTTGCGCGCCTCGCGCGCGGCGGCGAGGCGCTCGGCGCGCAGCTCCATGGCGCTGCGCTTGGCGGCGACGGCGAGCTGCCGGCTGACCCGGGCCAGCGCGTCCTCGAAGATCTCCGCCTTCTCGGCGTTGCGCAGGTTCTTCGGTCGCGCCTTGCCCCGACCGCCGTGCTCGGCGACCCGGGCGCTGGCCTGCCGGCGGTACATGCCCACGTATTTGTTGCGGGCGCGGCGGACCCGCGTGTGGAGGTCCACGAGGGTGTCCTCGTCGGCGTCGACGATGCTGTCCCGCTCGGACTCGCGGACCAACGCGAGCTCCGCCTCGGTCAGGGTGCTCAGCAGCGCGTTCATGACATCAACCGTAGATGACATTTTGTCCTGATCTTGCTTGATCAGATTCAACGGCATTCATCGACATCGAAAGTTTCGATCGAAAATGGACCCCCAGGGCTCTCGACGATTTTCGGTTGACCTGGATAACATCCCCGCGTCCTCACGTACCGGCGCATTAACGCCGGCGGCATCCATCACTCTCCTTTCCACCACCTGCCGTGCATGGAGATCATCGTGCGTCTTATCAATCGGCATCGAATTACCTCACCGCGACGATCAATACGTCGCCCTATCGTGGTCGCCGCCAGCGCGATCCTTTTGATCGGACTCGCCCCAGCTTCCGCCAGCGCGGCTGACACGGTGTTGTTGTCCAACGACTTTGAGTCCACGTACACCCCGTGGGGTGCGCGGGGCCCGGTGACCCTGGCGCTCGCGGACGAGGCGCACGGCGGCTCGCACAGCCTGTCGGTCACCGGTCGGACCGACAACTGGAACGGACCCGCCACCAACGCTACCGATATGTTTCGGGCCGGCGGCACCTACAACGTGACCGGCTGGGTGAAGCTCCCGGCGGGCACCGAGGGCTCCGCGGGTGTCCACTTCACCGTGCAGCGCACCCCGGCCGACGGCAGCTCCAACAGCTACGACTGGATCGGCGGCAGCGTCGCGACCACCGCGGGCACGTGGGTGCAGATCGGCGGCAGCTACACCTTCCCGGCCGGCGTGAGCGACGCCTCGCTCTACGTCGAGGCCGAGGGGACCACCCCGTTCCTGCTCGACGACGTGACCGTCACCGGAACGCCGACGACCCCGCCGGCGACCGTGGTGAGCTCCGTCGACTTCGAGGACGGCACCACCGGCGCCTGGACGCAGAGCGGCGGCGGCTCCGGCACGCTGACCGTGGTCGACGGCCCGGACGGCGGCAAGGTGCTCAGCGTCAACGACCGCGACGCGGACTACGTCGGCCTGCAGAGCCCGACCGGCCTGTTCCAGACCGGCAAGACGTACACGATCTCGATGAAGGCACGCCTGGCCGCGGGTACGCCCGGGTCCGCGGGGGTGCGCTTCGTGATGAAGCCGCAGTACGAGTGGATCGGTAACACCACGATGACGGCGGACGCGTGGTCCACCGTCACGGCCGAGTGGACCGCGCCGGGCTCGGCGCCGTCGGGCACCGACCCCACGACGCTGCAGCTCTACATCGGCACCAGCAACCTCGACCCGAACGTGGCGTACACGTACCTGATCGACGACATCTCGATCACCACGCAGCCGAGCGTGGTCGAGGACATCACGCCGATCAAGGACGCCCTCGACTTCCCGGTCGGCGTGGCGATCGACAGCCGCGAGACGGTCGGCAACCCCGGGAAGCTGACCCTCAAGCACTTCGACCAGATCACCCCGGAGAACCACTTCAAGCCCGAGGCCTGGTACGACGCGGACCGCAACTTCCGGCCGAGCTCGGACGCGATCGCCCTGATGGACTTCGCGCGGGACAACGACCTGCGGGTCTACGGGCACACGCTGCTGTGGTACGCGCAGACGCCGGACTGGTTCTTCCAGGATGACGCGGGCAACCCGCTGCCGGCCGACGCGACCGGTAGGGCGGTCCTGAGCCAGCGCCTGAAGGACCACATCAACAAGGTGGCGAACTGGCTCGCCACCAACTACGGCAAGTTCGGCAGCGCCACCAACCCGATCGTCGCGTTCGACGTGGTCAACGAGGTCGTCGCCGACACCCCCGAGAACCCGGACGGCCTGCGCCGCAGCGAGTACTTCCGGATCCTCGGCGAGGACCACATCGACCTGGCCTTCCAGTACGCCGACCAGGCGTTCAACGTCGACCACGCGGCCAGCGGGGTCACCCGTCCGGTGAAGCTGTTCATCAACGACTACAACTCCGAGCAGGACGGCAAGCAGGACCGCTACCACGCGCTCGTGCAGCGCCTGCTCGCCCGCAACGTCCCCGTGGACGGCGTGGGCCACCAGATGCACCTCAGCATGACCACCCCGATCAGCTCGCTCGACGGCGCGCTGGACCGGTTCGAGGACCTGCCGGTGGTGCAGGCGGTGACCGAGCTCGACGTCACGCTCGCCACCCCGATCACCCAGGCGCAGACCATCGACCAGGGCTACTTCTACCGGGACGCGTTCAAGGTGTTCCGGGAGCACGAGCTGTTCTCGGCCACGGTCTGGGGCATCAACGACACCCGCTCCTGGCGGGCGGAGCAGGCCCCGCTGCTGTTCGACGGGCAGCTGCAGGCGAAGCCGGCCTACTACGGCGTCGCCGACCCGGAGCACCTGCCGGCGCGCCTGCGTACGGCGAACGTCTTCGGCGGCGACGTCGCCCTGGACGCCGACGCGTTCGGCGCGGTCGAGTGGAAGCAGCTGCCGCCGGTCAAGATCGGCGACGGGGACGCCTCATTCGGCCTGCGGTGGACCGCCGACCACCTGACCGTCCTGGTCACGGTGGCCGACGACGCGTCCGACGCCGTGGAGTTCGCGTACGCCGGCAAGGAGCTGACGCTCCGTAGGGACGGCACCGGCGGCGCTCAGGGCGTGGTCGACACCGACGGCGACGGTTGGCGGGCGGTCGTGCACCTGCCGCACACCGACGTCGCACAGGGCGGCACGGGCAGCCTCGACGTGCGCGTACTCGATGGTGATGAGGTTGTGGCGGCATGGAACTCGCCGGGTGCCCTGGGCAGCCTGTCGTTCCTCGAGCCGTTGTCGTACCTGCAGGTCGTGCAGGCCCGCCAGGCGCCGAAGATCGACGGTACGGTCGACGAGTTCTGGGCCGACGCGAAGGTCGTGCGGACCGAGAAGGTCCAGTCCGGTGCCGCCGACGGGGCGACCGCGGACGTGCGCACCCTGTGGCAGAACGACACCCTGTACGTCCTGGCCACGGTGACCGATCCGACCATCGACGTGTCGTCGTCGAACGCGTACGAGCAGGACTCGGTGGAGCTGTTCGTCGATCCGGGCAACGCGAAGCACGGCTCCTACCGGGCCGAGGACACGCAGATGCGGATCAACGTCAACAACCTCCACACCTTCGGTACGGGCGACGCGGCCGCCCAGGAGGCCCGCCTGCGCAGCGCGACGAAGCTGACCGACACCGGCTACGTCGTCGAGGCGGCCATCACCCTGGCCGGCGAGGGCGGCAACGGCACGTTCCAGGGCCTGGACTTCCAGGTCAACGACGGCACGGCCGGCGCGCGCACCGCGGTGCACTCGTGGGCCGAGCCGACGGGCACGGGCTACCAGACCACCGCCCGCTGGGGCGTAGGCAAACTGGTCGGCTCGGCCGTGCCGGCCTGGAAGTCCGGCACGACGTACAACGCCGGCGACTGGGTGACCTACGACGGCAAGTTCTGGCTGGCGTGGACGAAGAAGACCACGCAGAAGCCGGGCGACCCGTACGGCGCGTGGCAGCAGATCGCCACGGCCGACGACGGCTCGACGCTCTGGACCCCGTCGCGGATCTTCAACACCGGCGACACCGTGGTGTACGAGGGCAAGACGTACGTGGCCCAGTGGTGGACCCGCAACCAGAAGCCGGGCGCGACCAACGGCCCGTGGTCGGAGATCGCGACCGCGCCGGACGGCGCGACGCTGTGGACTCCGTCCGGCATCTACAACGCGGGCGACACCGTGGTGTACGAGGGCAGGACGTACGTGGCGCAGTGGTGGACCCGTAACGACACACCGGGTACGCCCAACGGCCCGTGGAAGCTCACCAGCTGACCCACGACCGTTAGCCGGACGTGGCCCTCCACCGCCTGGTGGGGGGCCGCGTCCCGTTATGAACACGTGTCGGGGATCTCCATGGGATGGTCGGGGTCGTAGTAGTTGTCGGGGTTCTCGGTGACCGGCACGCCGTTCGTGGGGGCTGTGCCCGGTGGCGCCAGGACGCCTCGCTCCATGGCGGCGCAGTCGATGTTGTGCCAGTACGCACTCCACCGGTACGGCCGCGGTCCCAGATCCGCGGTGCGCACGTCGCCGGCGCGGTAGAAGCGCCACTGGACCCGGTCGTGGATCAGGGCCACCTGCCCGTCCGCGAAGGCGTACACCCAGACGAAGTTGCTGATGACCTCGAGAATCCGCCGACCGCGGTTGTCGGTGACGGAACGGAACGAGAGCTTCCCCTTGACGCGCGGCGCGAGCTCGCTCAGCGGTTTGTCCCTGCCCACCACGGTGACGATGGACAGCCCTTCGCCGTCCTCGTAGTAGTCGGTGAGATATCCGCGGGTTCTGGGCGCCACAAGCTTCAGAAACGCGGACATGTCGTGATCGACGAGGAGCCGGTGGTCGAGGCGGGCCGCTACCAGCGCCGCGCGGACAGCGGCGAGGTCGTCGGCCACCTGCGCCTTCGAGAAGCCGTTGACGGCGGTCGCCGCGGGCAACGCGATGCCCGCGGCTCCCTCGGCCCAATGGGCGGCCGGCGTGCCGGCGAACGGCCCCGACGGAGCGGCCGACGCGGTAAGGCCGGCCGGCACGCTCGGCGCCACGTAGCCGGGCTCGCCACCCGCGGGGCTGAACATCGCGGGCCGGTTGACCCAGACGAACCCACCTACCACCGCGACGACGAGGATCGCCACGATGTGGCCCGGCCGTAGCACGGGCCGCAGTGGCCACGTCAGGATCCGCGTCAGGCGCCGGCGGAGGTGGGCGCGGCGTACGCGCCGCTCGGCGCCCCGCCCCCACTCCTCCAACTGCCGCAACGGATCGTCGTCCTGTTGTTCCCTCGACCCCACGTCGCCCCCGAGTCCGCCGCACCAGCTAGGCGATCTTGTCTAAGATCGACTTCCGCGACATCCCCCGATCGGGCGGCACGGCAGGCCCGTTAGGCGCCTGATATCGAAGGCGACGCTTGAGCAACCCGCCAGGGACCTGTGGCTGTCCCTACAGACGGTGAAGTCCCACGTGGCGTCGATCCTGCTGAAACTCGGCGCCCGCGACCGGACCCAGGCGGTCATCGCGGCGTACGAGTCGGGCTTCATCCTGCCCGGCGCCCACGAGAAGCGGTCAGCCGGCCAGTGACTTCAGCGCCTCGTACACCAGGAAGGCCGGCCAGACGAGGGCCTTGAGGATGCCGACCACCCCGGACCAGAAGCCGTCGGCCGCCTGGATGTAGTAGACGAGCGCCCCGATGAGACCCAACCCGTAGACGGCGCTGCCGCCGTGGTGATGGGGGCGCCCTCGCCCGTTGCGATCGTTCATGGTGTGACCGCCCTTCGTAAGGGACCGGCCGTCACGCGACGGTGGTGTGAATCCCAGTGTTGGCCACGGGAGCAACGTCCGGTCAGGGCCGAACGTCCCCACGCCGCCGGGGACTCAGGTGGCTACGCCCGCGGGATAGGCTGCCGCGCGATGACGGAACAAATGAGCGGCACGGACGACCTGTGGGCGCGGGTACGCGCCGCGGTGGCGTGGTTCGACGCCACCAACGGCCGCGACCAGGCCGAGATCACCCTGCGCATCCTGAAGATCGTCGAGGAGGCCGGCGAGGCGGCGGGCGCCTGGATCGGCGCCCTCGGGCAGAACCCCCGCAAGGGGCACAGCCACACGGTCGACGACGTCGCCGCCGAACTCGCTGACGTCGCGTTCGCCACCATGGTCGCCATCGCGAGCCTCGGCGTCGACGTCGAGGCGACGATCACCGCCTGCGCCCGGAAGGTCAGCCAGCGCATCGACGACGAGCCCGGGGAGTGAGCGCGTGGGTCTGACCGCGCCCGTCAGCCCGCGATGTTGTGCGGGATGACCACGACCACGTTCTCCTTGGTGACCTCGCGGACCCGGACGCCCTCGGCATCACCGTCGGTCGGCACGGTGATCCGGTTGCCGCCGATATCGAGCGTGACCATGCCGTCCTCCACGGCGACCAGCTTGGCTTCAAGGCCGAAGACGTTGGCTGAGGCCTCCACGCCACGCTGGAAGGTGACGGTGCATTCCTGAAGGTTGCAGTTGACGTCGGTGCCCTCTCCGTCACTGCACCCGGCGAGCAGGGCGAACGCGAACAGCAGGGGCAATCCGATCGTCCGGGCAAGGGCTCGACCAAGGCGAACAGACATCACCCAACCCTACCTTCGACTGTCGACCCACCCCTTGTCAGACTCCGTTGACGAAGTAGCCGACCGCGTCGGCTCTGACGGTGACCTTTCCGCTGCTGCCGTTGACGAAGTTCACGATCCGGTTGCCCGTCCGGACGATGATGCTGTTGCCGACGGTCTCCCCGGTGACCCAGTTGAGGTTCGACGTGCCCGGCACGGCGGCGTCGTTGGGGTGCACGGTCAGCCAGCCGTCGGACGCGCCGGCACTCACCGTCGTGTTGAGGACGACCGCGCGCACCGCGTACTCGTCGCGGAGAACGCCGCTGACGTTGGCGGCGACCGTGGCCTTACCGGCGACCGTGGTGTTCAGGACGCTGGTCGGCTGCTCGGTCACGAACACGTTGTTGGATGAAGCACTGAAGTAGCCGAACACGTCGGCGACCACGTGCACGGTGCCCGTACTCCCGTTGTAGAAGTTGATTTTGCCGTTGGTCATCGGGACGATGACCAGGTTCGGCGTCGACGCGCCGGCCACCCAGCTCAGCGCGTTCACGGGCAGCAGGGGCTTGCCGTTCGGGGTGATGTTCAGGGAGCCCGTAGAGGTCCCGGCGAACGCCGTGACGTTCAGGACCACCGCCGCCACGTCGCTGGCCGGCACGCCCCCGACCCCCGCGAGCTGGAACGTGAGTGTGCCCTTGGGCGCGATCGGGGTGGTCGTGGACACGCCCGTCTTCGTGGCCGTGTTCAGCACCCGGACCGGGTTGGTCGCCGTGAACAGGGAGCCGGCGTTGTAGGTGTAGTACCCGGCCAGGTCCGCGACGACGTGGACCGTGCCGGAGCTGTTGTTGGTGAACACGACCTTGCCGTCGGTCACCGGTACGGTGACCAGGTTGGCGACGACCCGGCCCGCGACCCAGTGGATGTTCGGGGCGCCGGAGGTCCCGCCGCCGTACACCGTCAGCGAGCCGGCGGCGGTGCCGCTCAGCACCGTGACGTTGAGGGCCACGGAGTGGACGTCGGCGGCCGGCACCCCGTTGCGCCCGAGGATCGGCAGCGTGAGGGTCTGGCGGGCGGCCAGCGGCGTGGTCGTCGTCACGCCGATCTTCGACCGGGTGTCCAGGACGCGGGCCGTCCCGACGTCGACCGGTTGGTAGACGCCGTTGAGGAACGACGCCGACGCCTGGGCGGTCGAAACGCCGGCGACCTTGACGGTCACGTTCCAGATGCCGCCGCGGGCGTAGGTGTGCGTGGCGACCGGCGTCGACTGGGTCACCGTGGTGCCGTCGCCGAAGGTGAACTCGTACGTGGCCGGCGCCCCCGCCAGCGTCGAGGCGGAGGCGTCCGCGGTGACCTGCAGGTCGGCGCGGCGGGTCGTCACGGTCAGCCGCGCGGTCGGGACCTGCGTGTACTCCTCGGCGCCCCGGTCGGCGTAGTCGATCGGGCCGGCGCCGGAGTTGGCGATGTACTCGTTGTCCACCCGGGTGGCGCCGTTGGCGTCCGTGTCGGGCGCGCCGGGCGCGGCCGAGTTCGCCGAGTCCACGACGGCCGGATCGTCCGTGGTCGTGAACGTCCGGTCGTGGGCGCCCTGGCCGGACGCGGCCTGGAAGTCGGCCAGCGTTCTGATGAAGGTGCCCCAGGCGTACGGACGGGTGAAAACCTTGGCGAGGCTGTTGTAGTCGACCGTGGTGCTGCCCACGGCCGCCCCGTAGACGCCGATCTCCGCGTCCGCCTCGGCCGGGTCGCAGCCGCCGCTGGCCGGCGCACGCACCACGTTGTTCTGCACCGAGGTGCCGGTCGCGTTGCCCTCGACCCGGATCGCGGCCAGGCAGCCGGCGACCGTGTTGTTCGTGATGACCGTGCCGGTGGCGTCCTTGACGCGGATGCCCACGCCGCGCTTGGCGTCCGGAATCCGGTTGTTGACCACCACAGTGTCGGTCGCGCCCGGCCCGACGTCGATCTGCGCGCCGTAGAAGGTGCGGATCGCGTACGTGTTCCGCACGGTGATCTGCGAACCGAGCACCGATACACCGGCTGCCGATCCGGCCTGGGTGCTGCTGAGCAGCCACGGCTCGATGATGTCGCGGGCCGACGTGCTGTCCACCGCGATGCCGGTGCCGCCGGCGTACGCGCTCACGCGCAGAAGCGAGGAGTCCGTCACACCGGTGAGCCGGTAGCCGTACGCCCACACCGTGCCCACGACGGTGGTGCTGTCCAGCGTGATGCGGGTCGAGTTCGTCAGGGCGACCGCGGCACCGGTGGCGGCGCTGCTGCCGTTGATTGCCAGGTTCCTGACCACGATGTCGTGCTGACCGTCGATGGTGAGACCGGCGTTGGCGCCGGTCAGCACGCCGCCGTTGGCATAGATCGTGATCGGTTGCTCCGGCGTACCCGACTTCGCGATGGTCAGGTGCTCGGCGAACTGGCCGTAGATGTTCAGCTGCATGCCCGGGCCGACCGCCGCGAGGCCCGCCGCGATCGTGCAGAACGGCTGGGTAGCCGTGCCGGCACCGCTGTCCGAGCACTTCGCGGGGTTGTTGTCGACGTACACCTGGGTGGTCGCCGCGTGGGCCGGCGCGGCCACCGTGGCGACTCCGAGACCCGCCAGCAGCGTGCTGGCCGAGATGGCAACGAGTAGGCGCCGGCGAACGGACAACGTTCCTCCCCCATGACCGATCAGGAAACGTGCGCGGGAAAGGCTACGCGATCAGATCGCCTTCTGCCGCCCCGTTATCAGCCACCGACGATCCACGTTGGACCTCGACCCGGCCGGGACCGAACCGTGCTCAGTCCTCGCCCGCCCCTCCCAGGAGGCGCATGTAGTCGTCCAGGAATGCGTCGTCGCCCACCGTGCCGGTGCGATCGAGCCAGTAGTCGGCGATGACCGACGGCACGAGTTGGTCGAGGGCGACGATCGCATCACGCAGCGCCCGGAGTCGTCCAGCGTCCTGCGTTTCGGCCTGGAACCAGATCTGTCGTACCAGCGGGTCATCGCCGTCCAGTTTGATGAAACAGGTCGCGTCGGCGCCGTAGCAGTAGGCGTCATCCTCGTAGGTGCCGAAAGGATCGTGTGCACCGTCGCCGAAGCCCGCCATCGCGGTGGCGGCAAATCTCCTTACGCGCGGCAGGATCGGCGCGAGCACGGCGTCGACCCGCGCGAAGCTCAGGCCCGACTCCGTGTAGTCATGTGTCGGCGCCTGAATGACATGCAGTTGCGTCCACCCCGAACCGTCAGGCGCGCGGTTCGCATCGCTCGCAGCTTGAGCAGCGCGTACCTCATCCGCGACCTCGACAGCGGCCGAGATCGGGTAGAGGCGGCGCATGCCCCAGTCGTCCTCGTGAATGTGGATAACCGTCGCCATGGCGGGTTCATCGGCCATCCGGTCACCCTAATGCCGCCGCCGACTTCGCCAATGCCGGTCGCGTGCCCGGCTGATCGTCAGTCGGCTCGCCTCGGCGACGGGTCGAGCGCCCACTCCACAGTGACGGTCACCGTCAACCGCTGGCGGCCCGGCTCGATCGGCGCCGCTGAGCCACCACCCGCGAACGCACCGCGCCCGCCGTCGCATTCCCCGCAACTGGCAGCCGTCTCGCTCACCTTGAGCACCCGGCCGAGCCGCCGGCCCGCCTCACGGGCATAAAGTTCGGCCTTTCGCCGCGCGTCCGCGAACGCTTTCCTGCGCGCTGTGGCGAGCAGCGCGGCGTCGTTGTCGATCGCGTACGACACGCCGTCCAGCCGCGCCGCGTTACCTCCCGCGGCGATGGCGGCGGACAGGATCGCTCCGGCGCGCCGCAGATCCCGGATCTTCACAGTGAGCCCCACGCTCGCGGTGTAACCGATGATCCTCTGATCTTCATCCTCTTTCGGGGCGACGCTGACACTCGACGTCTGAATGTCGGCTCTGGCGATCCCGGCGCGCAGGAGCGCGTCGCGCATCCGGGTGGCCGCGACGCTGGCGCGATCCATCGCTTCGCCGACCGTGGCCGCCGTGGTCTCCACCCCCAGTTCGGCGGTGAGCGTATCGGGGGTGCCATATACCTCGCCGGTGCCGTCGACCAGCACACTGTCCCGCGGTTCGCCGGCGGGCGCGGGATCCACCGTCGCGGTCGCCGACGCGAACGCCGGTCGGGTTCCGAGCGGCCCCGGCGACAGCACGGCGAGTGCCGCCAGGACGACAAGCACGGGCGTTGTGAAACGTGACCGGAGCATTTCCCACCTTCACGGCTCTAGGACGAGTTCCAACGATCGTCGCAACGGTGACCTGCCCTTATAACGTCAGTACAGGTGGTGAAGACGCTGGCGGGGGTCTTCCCACCGGCGGATCATGAAACAGGGGCTGCGGCCGTCCTGCCCCGCAGGGGATGATCCTCACCCACTGTTGGAGGAGGCCCGATGGAGATCCGTGTCAACAAGCCGTTCGATCCCGCGAACAGCCTTGCCGACCTGCGGGTCATCTATCGCAGTTCGTTGGCCGGCGCGCGCTCGTTCGCCATCGCCGCCGTGGCGGTGGGCAGCGGTGGGGCGGCGCTGGTACTGATCTCCGACAGAATGCGGCTTCTTGCGATCGTCCCGCTGCTCCTGGCCGCCTACGGCCTGTACGTCGGCGTGGGCACCAGTCGGTCGCTGCGCAGCGCCGTAGCTGAGCTTCCAGCGGCATGCCAGGAGGACGCGGTGGTCACCGTGACCGATGAGCGGATCGTCGAGGAGCGGCCGTCCATGCGCAGCGAGTTGGCGTGGACGGCGATTACCCGGGTCATGGAGAGCGACGCGAGCTGGCTGCTGTTCTATGGACCGCGGCACGCGTACTCCCTGCCGAAGGCGGGGTTGGGACCGGAGCAGGAGGCGCGGTTGCGGGCTCTTCTTGCCGAGCGCGCGCTGGTAGTGGCCCGGTGACCACGTTGTAGGCGACCGTGCGCCTGCCCGCGCAGCCGAGGTCACGAGTGTGTGTGCAGGTCGATGGCCGACCGGCTGGACCGCGGGTGCGCGGTCCAGCCGGTGTTGGCGACGCCGTCGTTATGACCGCAAGGTCCACTGCTGGTTCACGCCGCCGTGACACGACCACAAGATGATCTTCGTGCCGTTGGCCGTACCGGCGCCGTTGGCGTCCAGGCACAATCCGGACTGGACGCCGGTGATGCTGCCGTTGGTGTTGAGGTTCCACTGCTGGTTGGCGCCACCGTTGCAGTCCCAGATGGCCACCACGGTGCCGTTGGCGGTGCCCTGACCGTAGGCGTCCAGGCACTTGTTGCCGTACACCATCAACTGCCGGCTCGTGGTGTAGGTCCACCGCTGGTTGGTGCCGCCGGAGCAGTCCCAGAGCTGCACCTGGGTGCCGTTGGTCGTCGTCGAATTCGGCACGTCAAGGCAGCGGTTGGACGCCGCGCCGACGAGGGCGCCCTGTTGACCGCTGCTGCCTCCGCTGGCCGGGGGCGCTGGCGAGACGACGGCTGGCGCCGCCAATACGACGATGGCCCGGTCCAGCGCGACGGTGCCGTTGCCGACCACCCGTACCCGGACCGTGTGTTCGCCCTGCGTGAGCGGGCCACTGTCGTAGAGCGCGACGTTGCCCCGACGCGCGGACGCCTGGAAGCTGACCGTCCGCTCGGCGCCGCCGTCGACCGAGATGGCCGCCGAACCGTGCGACGGGTCCTGCACTCCGTACAGCACCACGCGGTTTCCGGTGACCTTCAACGTGGCCGTGTCACCGGCCGTGCCGCTGCGCGTGTTGTCCTTGCTGAAGGACGCGCTGTCGCCGGCCGCCTGCCAGCTTCCGGCGTAGGTGAAGCTCTGCCGGTCGTTGACGTCCGTGGGGAACCCGAACGTGTACGAGCCGGTGGTGGGCACGATCGGGTCGGTGAACGCCGTCGTGGCCACGCTGGTGCTGGCCGACGTCAGGCCTGTCGCCGACGCCGTCAGCGTCACCGTGCCGGTCTGACCCAACGCGCTCTTGAGGTACACCGCGCCGGTGCCCGCCTCGAGCGTCAGCGGGCTCTCGCCCACGATCGCCCCCGGCCCGGTGACGCTGAACGTCACCGCGGCGCTATTGGTGGGTACCACCTGGTTGTTGCTGTCGACGGCCTTGACCACGACGCGGGTCAGGTCAGCCCCGTCGGCCTTGATGGACGTGTCGTCGGCGACCAGCACCAGCCGGGTCGCCGAACCGGGGATGAACTTCGTGTCGGTGGCCGCGATCTGCCCGTTGATCCAGCAGTCCGCCCGCGCCTGTCCGGCGATGCTCACCCCGGTGTACTGGAAGAGCGGATGCGGCAGGTTGGTGTAGGTGTTGGGGTTGATGCGGCCGCGGGAGGAGCCGTTGGTGAACAGCTCCACCTGCTGGCAGTTGCCGGCGACCAGCACCGTGCTGCTGGACTGGCCCGGCGTCCACCGGCTGAGGATCGAGACGTACGGGCCGTACAGCGCCGGGTCCCGCTGCGAGGCGAACGCGGCGGCGTCCAGCTTCGGGATCCGGAAGATGTCGGAAACGCCGTGGTAGCACGTGTAGTCGTGGCAGGACGGCGGGGTGACGAACGTGGTGTTGTAGTCGAACGACACCCATCCCAGGGCGCCGGCCATGTTGGCCCGGCCGGCGGCGGTGTTCTGGACGTTGAGGTGCACCCGCATCGTGCCGAGCAGCGCCGACTCGGAGTCCCAGGAGCGGACGGGCGCGGTGTGGCCGACCGACTCGGTGATCAGCCACGGCAGCACCGTCGGGGCCTCCGCGGTGCCGGAGAAGTCGTTATAGGTGTAGACGTCCTCCAGGAACTCGCTGCCCTTGAAGTTGCGGATCCCGCCGGTGGGCCGGGACGGGTCGAGCTGCCGGGCCAGGTTGTTGGTGCGCGTGTAGAAGGTGCGGTTGTCGCCGGACTCGTTGATCCGCACACCCCAGAGCACGATCGACGGGTGGTTGCGGTCCCGCATGATCATCTCGCGTACGTTCTCGACCGCGATGTCCTGCCACGCGGTGTTGCCGATGTGCTGCCAGCCGGGAATCTCCTCCAGGACCAGCAATCCGATCTCGTCGGCGCGGTCGAGGAACTCCGGATCCTGCGGGTAGTGCGAGGTGCGCACGATGTTGGCGCCGAGCTCCCGCTTGATGATGTCGGCGTCCTTGGCCTGCAGGCGGTTCGGCGCGGCCCGGCCGATGTACGGGAAGGACTCGTGCCGGTTCAGGCCGCGCAACTTCAACGCCTGCCCGTTGATGTAGAACTTCCCGTCGGTGCGGTTGAACTGGATGGTGCGGATGCCCAACCGGGTCCGGTGCTCGTCGACAAAGGTGGATCCGTCGCGGACCTGGGTGTAGGCCGTGTAAAGGTACGGACGATCCGGATGCCAGTTGACGGGGTTGGCGATGGTGGTGGTGTTGTAGCTGACTTCGGCCGCGGACCGGGCCGCGATGGTCTGGCTGGCCGTGCCGGTCGCCACGACGTTGTTGTCCGCGTCCACGATCTGGGTGACGACCGTGACCGACTTCGACACGGTGCTGTCGTTGCGGACCCGGGTCCGCGCGGTGACCGTGTTGAGGCTCGGCGTGGTGAGGTAGACCCAGTCGACGGCCACCGGATCAGTGATGATCATGTTGACGTCGCGGACGATGCCGCCCCAGACGTAGTAGTCGATGGCGCCGCCTTCCGGCGGGATGTCGTTGCGGGTGTTGGAGTCCACCTTGACGGCGATGACGTTGTCGGCGCCGCCGACGTTCACATACGGCGTGATGTCGTAGGTGAACGAGGTGTACGCGCCCTTGTGCTGGCCGACGAAGGTGCCGTTGACGTAGACATCGGCGACCTTGGCGACGCCCTGGAACTCCACCGCGATCCGGCGACCGGCGTACTGGCTGGGCACCGTGAAGTGGCGGCGGTACCACGACACCGGCACCTCGAAGTCGCCCTTCGGGAAGCCCTTGTGCGGATGGACCCGGAAGTAGGGAAGGCTCACCGGGACGAACGCGCTCTCGTCCAACCCCACGGCCTGACCGGCCCCGCCGGGCACCTCACCCGCGAACAACCAATGGGTGTTGAAGTTGAGCACGGCCCGGTTGGAGCCCTGCGACGTGTAGGGTGCCGCGGCCGCCGGCCGTGGCAGTGCGACGAGCACGAGCGCCACGGTGCACAGCGCCGTCAGTGCGGCGGCGAGACTTCGCAGCTTCTCCTTCATATGTGATTCCTCCAGCGGGACGGATGTTCTGCCAGGGCGCACATCGACGTATGTCCATTGCTTGACCTGAGACATCATACGACATATGTTTCGACCACGCTTCGCCCCACGGTCGTCCGCGCCGTCGCCCCGGAGGTGAGCAAGCGAACGTTCATCGGACCTTGGACCGGCCGCCCCGGACATTCACCCTGCCGGTCCCGCCGGGATGCCGGCCGCACACCGATCGGGGCTGCCTAGACCACACAACAAGGAGTGGAAGTCATGAAACCCGTCCCATGGAAGCTCTCCGCCAGACGGTGGCTGGTCGCCCTCGGCGCCATGACCCTGGTAACCGGAGGGACGATCGCCGTCATGACGGTCGTCGCCCCCTCCGCGTCGGCGGCGACGACGGCCGGCTGCGGTAAATCCCCTACGCTGCGCAGCGGCACGCACACCATCCAGAGCAGCGGCCAGAACCGCAGCTTCGTCCTACGGATCCCCGACGGCTACAGCAACACCCGGCCGTACCGGTTGATCTTCGCCTACCACTGGCGCGGCGGCACCATGACCGACGTCTCCTCCGGTGGCACGAGCGGCAGCTCCTGGGCCTACTACGGCATGCAGCAGCAGTCGAACAACAGCGCGATCCTGGTGGCGCCGCAGGGCATCGGGAACGGCTGGGCCAACTCGAACGGCCAGGACATCACGTTCACCGACGACATGAACCGGCTGATCGAGAACGACCTCTGCGTGGACACCACCCAGCGGTTCGCCATGGGCTTCAGCTACGGCGGTGGGATGAGCTACGCCATCGCGTGCGCCCGGGCCTCGGTCTTCCGAGCTGTCGTGGTCTACTCCGGTGCGCAACTGTCCGGGTGCAGCGGCGGTACCCAACCCATCGGGTACTTCGGGATCCACGGCATCTCCGACAATGTCCTCAACATCTCGTCCGGACGATCGCTGCGTGACACGTTCCTGCGCAACAACGGCTGCGCCGCGCAGAACGCTCCGGAGCCGGCGGCGGGCAGCGGCCGGCACATCACGACCGTCTACTCCTGCCGGGCCGGCTACCCGGTGCAGTGGGCCGCGTTCGACGGCGGCCACGGGCCGGGCCCGGTCGACGGGTGCTCCGGCTGCGAGAACGGTGCCCAGACCTGGACCAAGGGAGAAGCCTGGCGGTTCATCTCCGCCTTCGCCAGCGGCACCACACCCACGTCGGCGCCCCCTACCAGCCCGCCGCCGACCGGCCAGTCGAATGTCATGATCGTGGGTGCGGGGTCGGGTCGCTGCATCGACGTGCCGAACACCTCCACGTCGAACGGCACCCAGGTGCAGTTGTGGGACTGTCAGGGCGGCACCAACCAGCGCTGGACCTATACGGCCAACAGGCAGCTCATGGTCTACGGCAACAAGTGCCTGGACGCCAACGGCCGGGGCACGAGCAACGGCACTGCCGTCATCATCTGGGACTGCAACGGCCAGAACAACCAACAGTGGATTCTGAACTCCAACGGCACCATCAGCGGTGTCCAATCAGGACTGTGCCTGGACGCGACCGGCGCCGCCACCGCCAACGGCACGAGGATCCAACTCTATTCCTGCCACACCAATGCCAACCAGCGGTGGAGCCTGCGCGGCTGACGAACGGTGGCGCCGGCATACCGGGCCGCGGACGCCTGCGGCCGGCGCCACCACCCACCGCCGACCCTTCGCACGGGCAACCCGTGCCCTAGCAGTTGTGGGAAGCCAGGCTGGGCGGTGCGCTTCGATGGATCAGCGGAGAGCGTGCGATCGGGTCAGGCGCCGCCGGATTCTTGTTGGAGTCGGTAGTTCTCGTTCTGCCGTAGGGCCTCTTCGAGCTGGTCCTCGAGGATGATGATCCGGCAGGCGGCTTCCAGGGCGGTGCCCTGGTCGACCATCTCGCGGGCCCGTGCGGCGAGGCGTAGCTGGTAGCGGGAGTAGCGGCGGTGTCCGCCGGCCGACCGGAGCGGGGTGATCAGCTTCGCCTCGTCGAGGCGGCGTAGGAAGTCCTGCGAGGCGCCGGTGATCTCCGCGGCGCGGCCCATTGTGTAGGCGGGGTAATCCTCGTCGCCGAACATGTCGTCGGGTTGGGCCATATACATCTCTCCACGACGAGGGCCCCGGCGTGGGAGCGCCGGGGCCCAGGGTTACGGGTCGAAAACACCATCTACCGACAGGGTCGTCGGTTTGTCGTATCCGCACCCGTCGCCAGTGGCGACGTGGGGCGCGAGGATCGCGTAAGCGTGACCGGAGACCACCTTTCGTTCGATGGAAACTGCGGTGTCCGCGCCAGAGCCGCAACGGCGTCGTGGCGGCGGGCGATCCAACGGTGTTCAGCCCTCCCTTTCCTCTGCTTCCAATATCCGTGGTGCTGTTGTGCTGTCCGCCCGCGGCGGGGCCCCACGCAACTCCATGGCCCCGCACACCTGCGGCGAACGTCGTGCTGTGCCGAGCGAGCCACGAATGGGTTCGGGCCCTGCCTCGTGCACGGTCTGACTCATCGGCGTCTTCCGTGATCTCTGCTGTCTACGCTAGGAACATTAGCCCATCGCGGCGAGAATATCTAGTGCTCTGGGCATAGATTTTCTCGGCCGTCATCCCAGCTTCCGGCTCCGGGTATCCAGAGATCCACAACCCGGAAATGGACGCTGGTCAGCCCGAAAGACGGCTGCCCGCCTGTCCCGGTGGACAGGCGGGCAGCCTCGTTGCGCGCCCGGGCTCAGCTCAGGGGCGGGTTGGCGAAGCGTACGAGCTCCAGCGCCTGCTGGGGGAACCACGCGCCGGCCGCCGGGTCGGCGATGCCGCCGCGCGCCGGGTCGTGACCGGTGCCGGTACCGCGGTCGCACTGACCGTCGGACTGGCCGGGAGTCTTGATCCACAGGAAGGCGTCGGCCAACGGATCACCGGTCGCGGTCGTCGGGCGCAGGCCCAGGCCCCGGTCCGGCGGGTTGCACCAGACCTGCGGGTCCGGCCAGCCGTTGCCCGCCGGCGGCGTCCACGGGCCCTGCCCGTTGCGGCTGGTGTCCACCACGAAGTGGGCCAACTGGTCAGCCGGAACACTGCCGACGTTGTCCGCGTACCAGGCGTCGGTCAGCGCCCAGGTGCTGAAGTCGTTGGGGCTGGCCGGGTAGTACTGGCTCGCGCACCAGTCGAAGTGCCCACGGGCCCAGTCCGGACCCGCGGTTCCGTACCAGATGCACTTCGAGATCCAGTTGCCGAACTTGAGCTGCCGTTCGGTGGTCTCGAAGTTCGACACGTTGAGGAAGAACCCGTCGGCGCGCTGTACCCCGGCCTTCACCAGGCGGTCGGCGACGTCGCCGGCGCCCAGCCAGGAGCTGTGCGTGCCGTCGAGGTAGACGCTCGTGCGAGGCAGGGCGCCGAACCGGTCGACCGCGTAGTTCAGCATCGTGAAGCGCTCGGCCGCCGCGGTGGCCGGGTCGGCCTCCGCCGGTTTGCACCATTCCGACGCGCCGTTGATCGAGGTGTACCACGGGATGATGCCGAGGCCATCGGGCTCCAGCACGATGGCGACCTCATGCTTGCCGATGCCGGCGGCGAAGGCGTCGACCCATGCCTTGTACTCCGCCACCGAGGTCGCGCCTCCGGCTGAGTACTGCGAGCAGTCGCGGAACGGGACGTTGTAGGCGACGAACACCGGCACGGTCTTCTTGCCGGCAGCCCGCCGGACGGTGGCCTTGATGTCCTGCGTCAGCTTGCGACCCGAGCCGCCGGTGACCCAAACGGCCTGCGGCGTCTCGATCATGGTCTTGAACTGACGAGCGAGGGTCTTCTGACCGCTCGCCTTGAGCTGCGCGATCTGTTCGAGCGCGCTGTGGTCCGGCTTCCGTGTGTAGAAGGTGGTGCCGTCAGCGATGTTGGCGCTGGCGGGCGCCGCGGTCACCACAACAGCGGCGACGAGCGCGGCGGCGATCGCTGGGACGCGAAGGTGGATTTTCACGGTATAGCTCCAAATGTCGGGGTGCTGGGAGCGTTCCCAACTCGGAGCCTGCGGCCCGCCGCCGCTCGTGTCAACCGCTGAATACGCGTCGACGCGGATGAATGCCCGTTCGGGATTGTGGATCATAAATCGGGGTACATCGATATAGCGGTTCGGGTGAAGCGCCCCTTGACCCCTGCGGCCCGACCCGCGCCCACGCAGTCAGCGCCTGGGGATGGAGATGTTCGGTGACAGACCTCGTGAAGTGGCAGTGGCGACTGAGGTGGCCGTTGCGGTGTCCGTCGGCCGGCCGGCGTTGGGTGACGTTCGGGATGACCGCACTGACTTTGACCGCCGGCAGCCTGGTGTTGACCGGATCGCCGGCGTCGGCCGCCACGCCGGATACCAGCGCCTGGTACGTCCTGCTGAATCGCAACTCGGGTAGGGCGTTGGACGTGTACAACCGGGCGACGAGCGACGGTGCGCGGATCACCCAGTGGACCCGCAACAACGGAGCCTGGCAGCAGTGGCAGTTCGTAAGTTCCGGAGACGGCTTCTACCGACTGCGGTCCCGGCACTCCGGCAAGGTCCTCACCATCCGCGGCTCGGCCACCACCAACCTCGCCACCGTCGTCCAGTCGACCGACCAGAACAGCACGGGACAGCAGTTCCGCCTCGCTGACTCCGGCGACGGATACGTGCGTCTGATCAACCGCAACAGCGGCAGGGCCGTCGACGTCCGTAACTCCTCCACCGCCAACGGCGCCGACGTCGTCCAGTACACCGACCTGCGCCGTACCAGCCAGATCTGGCAGTTGGCACCTGTCGGCACGGCCACCGACACGGTCGCGCCGACGGTGCCGGGCAGCGCGCGGGTTACGGAGCTGACCTGCACGTCGGTCCGGTTGTCGTGGACGGCCTCGTCGGACAACGTGGGCGTCGCCTTCTACGACATCTACCACGACGGCCAACAGATGACCTCGGTGCCCGGCACCACGCTGTCCACCGTCCTGACCGCGACGCCGGGAGCCCAGTGGGGTCTGTACGTCAATGCCCGGGACGCCGCGGGCAACGTGTCACAGGCCAGCGCCACCGTCCCGATCACCGTGCCGCAGTGCCAGGCCGACACCGAGCCACCGACGGCACCCACCGACCTGAGCGCCACCGCGGCCGGCACCACGGTCACCCTCCGCTGGGCGGCCGCCACTGACAACGTCGCCGTCACCGGATACGAGATCACCCGTGACGGGGTGCCGGTCGGCTCGACCACCGGCGGGACGACGACGTTCATCGACAGCGGGCTGGCGCCCGGCACCCGCTACGAGTACCAGGTCGTGGCCCGCGACGCCCAGGGCAACCGCTCGACGTCCAGCGCCGCGCCGGCGGTCACGACCGGGGCGGCGTGCACCTCGGCTATCTGCACCGTCACCGAGGTCACCAGGGACACCGATGTGCCGTGGGGCCTGACGCAGTTGCCGAGCGGCGATGTCCTGTACAGCCGGCGGGACGTCTTCGAGATCGCCCGGCTCGACCCGGCCACGGGCGCCACGACCAGCATCGGACAGGTTCCCGGCGCGGCGGGGACGGACGGAGAAGGCGGCGTTCTGGGCCTCGAGATCGCGCCGGACTTCAACGCCGATCCCTGGCTGTACATCATGCACACCACCGCGACGGACAACCGCGTGGTACGCATGCGCTACACGGGCGGGGTACTCAGCGGAAGCCCGCAGGTCCTGCTGACCGGCATCCCGCGCAACAAGTACCACAACGGAGGACGGCTGCGGTTCGGCCCGGATGGCAAGCTGTACATCTCCACGGGCGACGGCCAGAACGGCGAATGGGCCCAGGACCTCGCGAACCTCGCGGGCAAGGTGCTCCGCATCAACCCGGACGGCAGCATCCCCGCGGACAACCCGTTCGGCAACGCCGTGTGGAGCTACGGCCACCGCAACCCGCAAGGGCTCGCCTTCGACTCGCGGGGCCAGTTGTGGGAGCAGGAGTTCGGTAACTCCGTCATGGACGAGACGAACCTCATCGTACGCGGCGGCAACTACGGTTGGCCGCGCTGCGAAGGCACGACCGGCAACTGCGCCGAACCCGGATTCGTGGCGCCCAAGCAGACGTACCCGGTGGCGGCCGGCTCGTGCAGCGGGATCGCGATCGTCCGCGACGCGCTGTTCATCGCCTGCCTGCGCGGCGCCCGCCTGTACCGGGCACAGATCTCCGGTTCCGGCCTGACCGGCCTGCAGCAGTTCCTCAGCGGTACGTACGGCCGGCTGCGGACTGTGGAGCCGAGTATCGACGGCGGCCTGTGGCTGACCACCAGCACCCGCGGTGACAAGGACAGCGTGCCGAACAACAGTGACGAACGCGTCTTCAAAATCACTCTCGGTTCGTGACCGGCGTGGGTGTGGCGCCGAGCTTCGGGGTTTCGGTCCGACCCCAGCCGGGCACCAGGCGTAAATCGGACCAACGAAGGGCGGCGGGACATGACCATTCGGTCGGGTCCTGATGAAACCGAGCCCGCCTCGACGGCTGAGCTGATCGAGCGGGCAGCCCAGCAGGTGTCGACGCTGGTGGGCAAAGAGTTGGCGTTGGCTCGCGCGGAGCTGGTCGAGAAAGGCAGGCGCGGGGTTGGGCGGTGGCCTGTTCGGCATCGCAGGGCTGCTGGCCGGGTACGGACTGGGCCTGCTGCTCGTCCTGGCGGTGGTGCTGCTCGCGCTGATCTGGCCGACGTGGCTGGCCGTCCTCGTTGTCATGGTGGCCGTTCTCGCCGCGGCGGGCGTTGCCGCGCTGGTCGGCCGGGCTCAGCTCCGCCGGGTGACGCCCCCGGTCCCCGAGGAGGCGGCCGCCGGCGTGGCCGCTGACATCGATGCGGTCAAAACCGCCATACATGAAGGCAGGACGTCATGACGGAGGCTCCGGAACCAGCCGAGTTGCGGGCGGACATCGCGCAGCATCGCGCCGAGCTCGCCGACACGGTGGAACAGCTCGCCGCCAGGACCAACCTCAAAGCCCGTGCGCGTAAGAGCGCCGCAGCCGCGAAGGATCAGGCGAAAGAAGCACTGACCACGGCCGTCGACGAGACGAAGGACGCGGTGTCGACCGCTGTCGACGAGGTCAAGCAGGCCGGTCGCGCGGCCGCGGACCAGTTCAGCGGGTCACCCGCGGCGGTGGTACGCCGGCCCGTGCCGTGGGCGCTGGTCGGGTTCGTGGTCGCCGGGGCCGTCGTCGGATGGCTGGTGTGGCGGCGACGCACGTGAACCGGCTCACGCGACGCGTCGCGTACAAACCGGTGGGTCTGCTCGGCGGCGACGGCGAGACAGCGAATCGCGGAGCAGTCAGCCTCGACCGACCAGCCCGCCGACACCCGGGCGCCGTCGCACTTCTGCCGTAACGCTGCCGACCACCGCCACGGCCGGTGTCGTCATCGTCCGGGCCAGTGCGGACCTCCCACGCTGACTTCACAGCTACCGCTACGCCGCCCCGAATGACACGATCCCGCATCGGATCGGATATGCGGCATCCCGCGGTCCAGGCGAGGTCGTACTGTCAACGACTTTCGTAAACCTCTCGCTTGCGACCCAAGCTAATGTCAGGGACCGAAGTAGGGGATGAACAGGCAACTAAACTTGTACATCACGTCACCTAATGTTGGGCCCCCGGAGTGCATGGAGGTCAATCCCACAGGGGGCCGGATCAGGGAATCGAAAGTTTCGGCCACCGCGCCCGATGCGAAAGCCCCGGTGCATCACTTGTCGGCGGCGTGCGGGGCCGAACATACCGACGAATGAACCGAACAACACAGCTGCAGTGCCTGGATTTCCTGGTCAGGTCCCGCCCGCGCTCATCGTGGACGAATCCATTACTCGACTGACCCCGAGCTCAAAGTTGATCGTCTTTTGAACCCATTTCTGTGGACGCGTGTCCGACTTAGATCAACTGGTGTCTGAAACCTTTCGCAACGTCTGATCGACCGTTCGGCAAGCACTCCAGCGCGGATCGCGCTTACCAGTGAGGCTTGGCCAGTTAGCACCGAAACATCGACAAGCGGAACTGCCGGGAGCAAGGAACGTGAATACGTTTTGGTTGCTCACTGCTCTATCTCGGGCCTCGGAAAAACAGCTGTTGAAGGCGATGCGGAGACGTGGCGTACCGATTTGTCGGCTCCGGGTCGGCAGCGGAACGCCAGCCTGACCTGAGCGGCACCTCCGATAGACGTTCCCAAAACTTTCGGAGAGTTCTGGTTGCAAGTTTCGGACCACCCTGGCATCGTTAAGCGCCACTACACCCCACGTCCCCCAGCCCAACAGCTCAGCAAGCGCACTCGCAGCTCGACGGCCGGAATGGCCTTTCCGGCCACGTCGTGCCGTGACGGCCACCCCGTCACTGGCGGCTGCCGGGCGCTCCTGGCGGGCATCTGCCTGCCAACAGCCATGTCCACCAATGTTAGCGTTCACAAGGAGCGGGATGTCCCCCTCGATCCGTCCACCAAAACCCAGATTCAAGACCATCGCGATCGCTGGCGCGGCGGCCCTTGCCGTGACGGGCGCCGTGGCGCTGGTCATTCCCCAGGCCAGTGCGGCAGCCAGCACACTCGCTGCCGCAGCGGGCCAGTCCGGCCGCTACTTCGGCACGGCGATCGCTCAGGGCAAGCTCGGCGACTCGGCCTACACCACGATCGCGAACCGTGAGTTCGACATGATCACGGCCGAGAACGAGATGAAGATCAACGCGACCGAGCCCAACCAGAACCAGTTCAACTTCGCCGCCGGCGACGCGATCTACAACTGGGCCACCCAGAACGGCAAGAAGGTACGCGGCCACACCCTCGCCTGGCACTCACAACAGCCGACCTGGATGCAGAACATGTCCGGCTCGAGTCTGCGCAATGCGATGATCAACCACATCAACGGGGTGATGGGCCACTACAAAGGCAAGATCCCCTACTGGGACGTGGTGAACGAGGCCTACGCCGACGGCAACAGCGGTGGACGGCGCTCGTCGAACCTGCAGAGCACCGGCAACGACTGGATCGAGGTCGCGTTCCGTACCGCGCGCGCCGCCGACCCGGCCGCGAAACTCTGCTACAACGACTACAACACCGACATCTGGTCCTGGGCCAAGACGCAGGGCGTCTACAACATGGTCCGCGACTTCAAGTCCCGCGGCGTGCCGATCGACTGCGTCGGTTTCCAGTCGCACTTCAACGCGAACTCGCCGTACGACAGCAGCTACCGCACCACGCTGTCGAGCTTCGCGGCGCTGGGCGTGGAAGTGGCGATCACCGAGCTCGACATCCAGGGCGGCTCAGCCACCACCTACGCCAACGTCGTCAACGACTGCCTCGCCGTCCCGAAGTGCGTCGGCATCACCGTGTGGGGCGTGCGCGACAGCGACTCCTGGCTGGGCAGCAGCACCAGCCCGCTGCTCTTCGACGGCAACGGCAACAAGAAGGCCGCGTACACCTCGGTCCTCAACGCCCTCAACGCCGTGTCGTCGACGCCGACCAGCGCCGCACCCACCAGCGGTGCCGCACCCACCAGCGGTGCCGCGTCGACCGGCGGCACCGGCGGCACCGGCCGGATCCAGGGGTCCCAGTCGGGTCGTTGTATTGACGTGCCCAACTCGACGACGACCAACGGCACCAGGGTGCAGCTCTACGACTGCAACAACCAGTCGAACCAGGCCTGGACCTACACGTCCAGCAAGCAGCTGAGGATCTTCAGCAACACATGTCTGGACGCGGCGGGCACCGGCGACGGTGCGGCTGTCCAGATCTACAGCTGCAACGGGCAGACCAACCAGCAGTGGAACCTCAACTCCAACGGCACCATCACCAGCGTTCAGACGGGCAAGTGCCTGGACGTCTGGAGCACGTCCAACGGGGCGCAGGTGCAGATGTACGCCTGCAACGGACAGAGCAACCAGCAGTTCAGGCACTATGGGAGCGGCGGCACCACATCGGCACCGGCGACGACCGCGGCGCCGACCACCGCGGCACCGACGACCGGCTCGCAGCAGACCTGCGCGCTGCCGTCGACCTACCGGTGGTCGTCGACGGGCTCGTTGGCCAACCCGAAGTCGGGCTGGGTGTCGTTGAAGGACTTCACGGTGGTGAAGCACAACGGCAGGAATCTGGTGTACGGGACGTCGCACGACTTCGGTACGTCGTGGGGCGGGATGAGCTTCGCCCCGTTCACGAACTGGTCGGACATGGCTTCGGCGACCCAGAACACGTTGCCGTTCACGGCTGTGGCGCCGACGTTGTTCTACTTCGCGCCAAAGAACATCTGGGTGCTCACCTACCAGTGGGGTGGCAACGGCGCGTTCTCCTACCGCACGTCGAGTGACCCGACCAACATCAACGGCTGGTCCTCGGCGCAGGCGCTGTTCACGGGCAGCATCTCCAACTCNTTCTTCGCCGGTGACAACGGCCGGATCTACCGGGCGAGCATGCCGATCGGGAACTTCCCGGGCAACTTCGGTTCCTCGTACACGACGATCATGACCGACACGACCAACAACCTGTTCGAAGGCGTCGAGGTCTACAAGGTCAAGAACCAGAACCAGTACCTGATGCTGGTCGAGTCGATCGGGTCGAACGGGCGTTACTTCCGTTCGTACACGTCGTCGAGCCTGAGCGGTTCGTGGACGGCGCAGGCCACGTCGGAGGGCAACCCGTTCGCGGGCAAGGCCAACAGCGGTGCCACCTGGACCAACGACATCAGTCACGGTGACCTGGTCCGCGACAACCCCGACCAGACCAAGACGGTCGACGCGTGCAACCTGCAGCTGCTCTACCAGGGCCGTTCCCCGAGCTCGGGTGGCGACTACGGTCTGCTGCCCTACCGGCCGGGGGTCCTGACGCTGCAGCGCTAGCGGCATGACACAGGCAAGCCCGAGGCTGTCCCTGACGGCCCCGAGCGACGCAAACCGAACCGGGTAGGCGTCCGCGGCGGCCATCAGGATCGGGTAGACCCGCTGTGGCGGGCTCGGTGTGACACCGAGCCCGCCACAGTCATGTAGGCACGCTGGACATCACATTCGCGAAGGTGGCCGATCCCGGCGTTGTCCGCTAACGATCTCGTGCGCAATAGGCCCAGGCCGCGCGGAGCCTCCGATCGCTACTCCACTGCGGACGTAGATCAGAACCGGCATAGCAACACTTATGGTGGTGCCGTCAGCCGAGGGCCTCGTGAGCAATCCACGTGAGCAGAAGCCATTCTGATGATCCGATACCAGGAAGCGAAATGGCCTCCCACCACGGTGGGAGGCCATTTCCGTACTGCGCGCCCGAAGGGACTGGAACCCCTAACGTTCGGATCCGTCGGGAGGTCGGACCGATCTCGTAGGTTGGGCTGGTGAACACAGACGCGCGGTCGGGTGTGCCCTTCGACCAGTTGGTCGTTGCCGACCTCACCGTGGACCGGTCGTACCTCGGCGGTCGCGCGGGAAACTCGGGCGACGACCCCATCGCCCGCCTGTTGCCCGTCGGCAACCAAGGTGGCTTCCGGTTCGTGGGTTCTCCGCGCAAGCGCGAGGTCCGGCTAGCCGTCCTGGTCTCGTCAGGTCGCGACCCCCGACTGGCCCGACGTTCTCGATGAGCAGACCGGGGTCTTCACCTGTTTCGGGGACAACGAGGAGCCTGGCCGCGACCTACACGAGACGCAGGGCGGCGGCAACTGAGGTTGTGGTGGGCTTGGCGGCCGAGGTCTCAAACTTCGGCAGCGTCAGCGTTTCGGGTCAGCTTGGCAGGAGGGTGGCGCCTGGTTTCTTCCGGCCGGTGCCCAGGATGAGTATGCCTACGGCGATCGCGGCTGTAGCCGCTGCCGCGATCGTGCATCCGGGGGTGAGCCAGGCCGGCACACCGTCGAGGTGTGATGCGGGCCGTAGTGCCGCGTGAAGGGTGTAGACCGGCCCGGTGTAGGTGAGGTGCTGGCCGAGCATGACGGCGTTGACGGTGATGGCCCATGTCGCAGGTGCGGAGACAGTCAGGGCCAGGCCGGCGAATGTCGCGGCCAGTCGGCCCCAGCCTGAATGCAGGGAGCGGATCCGGTAGGCGAGCGCGGCGGTCAGTAACCATCCGGCCAGTGCGCCGAGCAGCCCGCCCGCGACGGTCAGCGGCAGGTAGGCGGCGCTTCGCTCGGCGACCAGTTGGCCGTAGATGCCGCCGCCCCAGGCGTCGCCGGACTCGTTGACGAGGAAGTCGTTCACGGTGCCGTACAGGATGAGGCCGTCGCGTTTAGCGGTCACGCGTAACCATGGCGCGGTTGCCTCGCCAACGCCGCGAGGATCAGAAACGTCGATGCCTGCATGACAGCAGACCGTACGTCAGATGATATGTATCGTCAACCGATGCATCGACACTCGACCCGTCGCCAACGTGCGTCGCCCTCAAGCTGACCCCTCTGCGTAAATCGACCGCTTGTGCAAATTCGTCGCATGGGCACGTCCTACCTCCGACACCCGTCACCACGCGTGATCGCTGCGCTTGCTGACGGCAGGCGTTCCCGTCTCACTGGGGGGTGGCGTCCAAACTGGCGAATATCGAGATCGGCGAGAATTCGCTGGTGCCGAACCTCAGACATCCGGTGCCGGACCTCGGTTCTGGCGCGAAAACCGTGATTGATCTTGCGGGTGTCGCTATGCCCCTTGAGCGGTGTCTCGGCGGTTCCGGATGTAGTCCATATAGTCCTCGCCGGCCACTGCGTAGTTGACCCAGTGGTCGGGAGCGGCGCTGGCGAATCTTTCGGCGAGCAGGATCGCTTCTTCCTCATCAACGCTGGTGCCCAGTTCGCGGCCCTCCCCGACGTATACCTCGTCGGCGGGGTCGAGCGACAGGAACTCGGACAGGTCGCCGGCCCGGTCGTCATCGAGGTCCTGCACGGTGTGGAGCGAGATGCGGTATTGCCCGTTCATGGGACTGATCGCCACCCACCGGACAGCTCGCTCGCCATTGACCTCGGTGCCGCCGAGGAACTGTTCGATGCCTTTCCCGCGGCGCAAAGCTCCCAGGGCGAACTGTCGAGTGAGGTACCGCATTTGCCGAGCCTACGGTTGCGCGGTCGATCGTTGGTCAGCTGGCGAGCTGGACGCGTTTGCGTAGCAGTGAAATGGCGCGAGGCCGACACCCCGGGAGGCGTTGATCCGCCGCCGCCGACCCCGCGAGGAATGGATCACAGGAAAGGAAGACGATCATGGGCATGGCGTTTATTGGACGTCGCCTGTCGGCCGACGAACTGAAACGGTGCTCGATGACCCGACCACTGTCGCACCCCTGCTCCACGGCGACCTCGACGACTACGACAGTGAGATGCCCCAACCCGATCTGGACCTGGACAAGTCCTGGCACGGCATGCATTACCTGCTCACTGGGACCGCGTGGGAGATCAGAGATTGGGCCGGCGCGGCGATCCTCGGCGGCGATGAGATCGGAGAAGACGGCGGCTACGGTCCACCGCGGCTGGTTGACGTCGAGACGGTAAAGACGATCGCCGCAGCGCTCGAGGCGTTGGACGCTGAGACATTGCGCGCCACGTTTGATCCGGACGCGATGATGACCGCCGACATCTACCCGGACTGGGTCGCCGGAGCCGACCAACTGGACGGCTACCTGATGCCGCACTTTGCCGAACTGCGCCGGTTTCTACCGGACTGCGGCGGCAAACGGCCAGGCGGTACTGCTCGCCATCATCTGAGAGGGCGTTTGATTTACACCTTTTGTGCTAGTAGGTGTCTCGCCAGGTTGGGGTGGCTTCGCCGGTTATCCGTTTGCTGACGTTGTCGATCATCGCAATGTGAATCATCGCTTCGGAGCTGGTGGGCAGTGTCTCGTAGTCGCGAACGAGCCTGCGGTGCAGCATCAGCCAGCCCAGCGTCCTCTCCACCACCCATCGTCGTTTGACCACATGGAAGCCCTTGGCCTCGGCTTTTCTCGGGACGACCTCGGCGTCGACGCCCAGGGTGGCGGCGTGCTCGACGAACTTGTTCTTGAACCCGGCGTCCACCCAGGTCTTGGTAATCGTGGGGTGCAGCGCCGTGGCCCGGTCCAGGACCTGGACTCCGGCGGTGTTCTCGGGGGTGGAGGCGGCGATGACGATCACAGCGAGGAGGAGGCCGAGGGCGTCGGTCGCGATGCCGCGCTTGCGGCCGACGATCTTCTTGGCGGCGTCGGTGCCCTGGGTGGTTGTTGGTGGGTTGGTGGAGGTCTTCACGCTCTGCGTGTCGATGACGGCCGCGGTCGGTTCGGCGGCTCATGTGGCCTTGACCCGGGCCAGGCCGGTGAGGTCGTAGTTGAGCTGGGCGAAGACGCCCTCGTCGCGCCAGGCCGCATAGTAGTAGTACACAGTGGAGTGTGGCGGGAAGTCGTGGGGTAGGTACTTCCACGCGATGCCGGTCCGGTTCACGTACAGGATCGCGTTGAAGATTTCCCGGACGTCCGTGCGGGCGGGTTCGCCGGTCGGGCGCCGGTCGATGCGTGCCTGTTGCCAGGAGCGAAGTGTCGGCTCAATCAGCGCCCACCGGACGTCGGAGATGTCGCTGGGGTAAGCGCGGCGAATCGTCATGCCGAAGCTCTACTATGGACGCAACAGCGGGCGTCGCAGACGGTGGAAGCGGAGTTTCCGGACGATGTCTACGTCAGACGGAATCCAGGGTAGATATCCGCGCCAATCCAGACACGATCATAGACAGTATTATATGATCTAATCGTCCCGTATCGGGTGAGGCAGACAAACAACCCACCTCACGAGTCGGAAATACACTGAAACGCTGTCATCAAATGCCCTCTCAACAGTCACCACGGTGGAAGATGGGATCGTCCTCGTGGCCGATGGCCCATAGCAGGGGTGCCAGGTTGCCGAGGGCCAGCCCGTTCACCGGCCTCCAGACCGTGGGTCACGGTTCCACTCAGGTCGGAGTGCGCAGATCGGGTTACGTTCGGGCGGCTATCCAGCCCTGTGGGTATGGCGGCCGGGTGGCAAACCAAGGCCCAGCTAAGACAGGACCGGACTCCCGTCGTACACATGTTCTATCCACAGGCAGTGGATAACCCGAGACTCGTACCAACCAACGCTCACGGGACACGGCAAGGCAGGACCCATCCGCGTCGGACGAGCACCAACGGAGCACCCGGAGATCCACGAGCCCGGAAACAGATCAGGGCCTGACCCGCGTTTCCACTGGTCAAGCCCTGATCTGTACTGCGCGCCCGAAGGGACTCGAACCCCTAACCTTCTGATCCGTAGTCAGATGCTCTATCCGTTGAGCTACGGGCGCAGGTGCCTGGCCCAGTGTACATACCGGGTTCAGCGCGGAGGCTCCGGGATTCGAACCCGGGAGGGGCTTTAAGACCCCAACCGCATTAGCAGTGCGGCGCCATAGACCGTACTAGGCGAAGCCTCCATCGGCGGCCCTGCGCGAGGACCACCGCCGGTTGAGGATACAGGGCCGGTGGGGCGGGTGCCAAAGCACTATGCCGGTCGCCCCGAAAGGGCCCGTGAACGGGACATACACCCCAGACCCGCAGACGGGGCAACGCATGTCACACCGGTCGCCTAACATCATCGCCGGCTGATCACTTCTGAAAGCGTCTCAACTTTCCCAGCCACACCCCTTGTCTCCGGAGGCACCCTACGATGCCTGCCCTTTCCCTTGCCCGCTTCGCGGTCACCGCGTCGCTGGCCGTGGCGGTCGCCGCGGCCGCGCCGGCGCTGCCCGCGTACGCGGACGACACGACCGGCACGGTCGCCGGTCACTTCCTCAACGGCACCGACCCCGTGACCGACATCCCGGTCGTCCTGCAGATGACCGACGGATCCGCCGAGGTCGCGACCGCGACCACCGACGCTTCGGGCGCGTTCTCGTTCGCCGATGTCGCGCCCGGCGACTATGCCGTGCGCTTCGACCTGCCCGGCGGCGCGCGGCAGTTCTTCCACCACTCCCGTTCGGCGCGGGAGGGCCAGGTTGTCTCCGTGACCGCCGGCGCGGAGGCGACGGTCGAGGAGACGCTGGCGCCGTACGGATCGGTGACCGGCCGTCTGCTGGCCGCGAGCGGCGAGCCGCTGGTGGGCGCGACGGTCACCGCGGACGACGAGAGCGGGGCCCCGCCGCTCACCGCGACGACCGACGCGAACGGCGAATACTCCCTCTCGTACGTCTGGCCGAGCGCCTACCTGGTGACGTTCACGGTGCCGGGCAGTGACCTGAAGCAGTATGTGCCCGGCGCCGCCAACCGCGACGAGGCCAGCACGGTCGCCGTCGCGGCCGGCCCGCCGACTGTGGTGAACGACACACGGTTGGCGACCGGCACGGTCACCGGCTCGGTGGCCCGGTTCAGCGGCGTCGCGAAGGGCACCGTGTACGCCTTCCGGCCGGGCAGCGGAACGGCCCTGACCTCGGTCGCGATCAAGGCGGACGGCACGTTCTCCCTGGAGACGTTCGCCGGCCCGGTGCAGCTCATGTTCGCGGTGCCGGCCGGCAAGACCACGACGTCGCAGTGGTACCAGCAGCAGCCCTACCAGGCGACGGCCGAGATTCTCGATCTCAGCCCGGGTGGCGCCCTGTCGATCGCGGACAACGTGGTCGACTGGGGCAACCTCACCGGCTTCCTGCGTGACCCGGACGGGAACCCCGTGGCGGGCGCCAATGTGTACGCCACGTCCGGGAGCCGCACGCTCAGTACCACCACGAATGAGAACGGCAAGTACGGGTTCCGTCTGCCGACCGGCAGTTACAAGGTGCGGTTCGAGGCGCAGGGCGCCGTCCAGTGGGCGACCGGCAAGTACTCGGCCGACCAGGCCAACTCGTTCTCCGTCGGCGTCAACCAGGCCATCACCGTCAACGACGTGTGGCTGCCCAGCGGGCCGCCCCCGCCGACCTCGGGCCTCACCGGCAAGCTGACCGACAACGGGGCCGGCGTCGGCAGCGTCCAGGTTTCCGTCTACACCGAGAACCAGGACTGGGTCGGCTCCACAGTCACCAACGGTCTCGGCGCGTTCGCGTTCCCCGACCTGTCGTCGGGCACGTACAAGGTGAAGTTCACGCTGCCGGGCTACCTCGACCAGTGGTCGAGCCAGAAGTGGGACTTCGAGTCGGCGGACATCATCACCGTCAACGACGGCGCGGCCACCACCCTCAACGAGGAGGCCGCCCCGCACGGCCAGATCACCGGCCGCCTGACGAGCGCGGACGGTAACGCGGTCGTCTGGGCGCCCGTGACCGCCACCAGCACCGACGGCCGGATCATCGCCTACGCGGACACCGACGCGTACGGCCGGTACACGTTCGCGTGGCTGCCGACCGGCGGCTACAAGATCGCCTTTATGCCGTTCGGGTGGGGCGGGCTGACACAGTTCGCGCACCAGAAGTCGCGGGCCGAGGATGCCGACGTGATCGCCGTCGACGCCGGCGCCACGGTCACCGTGGACGAGGAGGTCATGCGGTTCGCCACCGTGACCGGGCAGCTCACCGACCAGGGTCAGCCCGTCCCGTACACGCAGGTGTACATCTACGAGGCGACCCACGGGGACATCACCTACGCGTACACGGACGGCGGCGGCAACTGGAGTGCCCAGGTGCACCCCGGCCGGTACAAGGTGAATTTTGTTCTGACGAACGGCCTGAGCCAGTGGGCGCACCAGGCCCGCGACGAGGCCGCCGCGACAGTGTTCACGTTCGGCACCGGCGAGAACGTCGTCAACGAGGAACTGCTGCCGACCGCGTCGATCCGCGGGCGCCTGCTCGACCACAACGGCGAGCCGGTGACCAGCGGCAACGTGGAGATCAGCGACGGCACCGAGTTCTTCAACGCCTACCTGGGCGAGAACGGCGAGTGGTCGGCGACGGTCGTGCCGGGCACCTACAAGGTCCGGTTCATCACGGACACGGCGAACCAGTGGGCGTACGGCAAGACGACCGCCCAGGCCGCCGACGCGGTCACCGTGGCGGCGGGCGCCACGGTCGTCGTGGACGACCAGCTGCTCGCGCCGGGCTCGCTGAAGGTCACGGCGACGGACGCGGCGACCGGCGCGGCGATCTCGACGTTCTGCGCGTACGCCGACAACGGCATCACCACCGACGCGTGCACGACGACCGGCACGGTCACGCTGACCGGACTCAGCGGCGGCGAGTACACGGTCGCGACTTACGTCGAGGAGGAGACCTCCGACTACCTCATGACCGAGACGCGCGGCGTGGTGGTGACCACCGGCCAGGAGACCGTGGTGGCCGCCAAGCTGCGCAAGGGCGCCACCATCAGCACCATCGTCAAGGACGCCGCGACCGGCGCCCCGGTACCGGGCGCATGCGTCGAGCTGGTCGAGGTCGGCCGGCCGAGCTGGCTCGGCGCGAGCCGCAAGGTCTGCGCCGACGACCAGGGCGTCGTGACCCAGAACAGGATCACCCCGAACGCGTACAAGCTGTTCGTGTGGGTGACCGACGGCGTGCACGGCCGGCAGTGGGTCGGCCCGAACGGCGGCGTGGGCGCCCAAGCGACGGCGAAGACGGTGACCCTGTCCAGCGGACAGACCACCACGGTCGCCGCGATCAAGCTGGACAAGGCCGGTTCGGTGAGCGGCATCATCACCGACAAGGCCACGGGCGCACCGATCGCCAACGCCATCGCGGCCCTGTCGAGCTACAACGACGGGCACGGTGGGGGCGGCGGCGCCCCGGGCGCCCTGGTCGCCACGGACGCGCAGGGTCGCTACACGCTGACCGACCTCGGCCCGTACGACTGGACGCTGTTCTTCCGGCACCGCGGGTACGCGGCGCAGTGGTCGGGCGACGTGCCCAACCGCCTGCTGGCCGACGGCGTCAAGGTCAAGGTCAACACCACCACGCGGTACGACGTGAAGCTGCGCAAGGGCACCGCCCTCACCGGCAAGGTCCTCGGGTCGGACGGCCAGCCGGTCGACGTCGCGCGCGTCACCGTGATCAACGCGGTGACCGGCGACGAGATGGGCTCGGGTGACACCGCGCCGGACGGCACCTACACGGTGCCCGTCTTCGGCCCGCAGCTGATCAAAATCAGGATCGGGGGCACGGTCGGCGGCGTCTGGGGCACCGAGTTCCACCAGAACGCGGACACCCTGAGCGACGCCACCACGGTCCTGGTCCCGTTGCAGGGCAGCAAGACCGTGAACCTCACCTTCACCCCGTAACGCACAGCCGGGGCGGGCGGCCGAGCCGCCCGCCCCGGCTGTTCTCTTCCAACATTCCCCTTAGCCCGGAGGCAACCCACCGATGCCTGCCCTCTCCCTGCGCCGGTTGGCGGTGGCCGCGTCACTCGCGGTCGTCGTCACCGGCTCGCTTACCGCCAACGCGCTGCCCGCGTACGCGGAGGACACGACCGGCACCGTCGCCGGCCACCTTCTCGACGGCACCACCGCCCTCTCCGATGTCCCCGTCGTCCTGCAGTTGCCGGACAACACGGCTGACATCGCCAACGCCGTGACCGACTCCACCGGCGCGTTCTCGTTCGCGGACGTGCCGCCCGGCAACTACCTGGTCCGTTACGAACTGCCCGGCGGCGTCCGGCAGTACTACCCACAGTCCGCCCGGTACGACGTAGGCGCCCAGCCGATTTCCGTGGTGGCCGGCGAGCAGACGCCGGTCGAGACGACGGTCCTGCCGCACGCGACCGTGACCGGCCTTGTCCAGACGGCCGGCGGGACCGCCCTGCAGAACGCGACCATCATGCTGGACCCGACGTTCTACACCGAGACCTATCCCACGGTCACGACCGACGCGGCGGGCGCCTACCGGATCCCCTATGTGGTGCCGGGCACGTACCGCGTGCGCGTGCAGGACAACACCACCGGACTCGTCCAGTACGTGCCGGGGAGGACCAGCCAGAGCCAGGGCGACGAGCTGTCGTTCGAGGTCGGGCAGACGGCGACGGTCAACGAGACGCAGCTGCCCATCGGCACCCTCGCCGGCACGGTGACGCCGGGCACGGCCAAGCGCGTCGACGTGCGGGCGTACGCGGTCAACGGCAGCAACATCGTCAGCAGCGCCACGGTGAACCTCGCCGACGGCTCGTTCAGCATGCCCATGTTCGCCGGTCCGGTGCAGCTGGAGTTCAAGTCGAACGACGGCAGGACGACGAGCTACCAGTGGTACCACCAGCAGACCAAGCGCACCAACGCCGAGTCGGTGTACGTCCCGGCGGGCGGGGTCGCCTCGATCGAAGAGACGATCATCGGCAGCACCCCGACGACCGGCACGATCTCCGGCATGCTGACGGACGAGACCGGCGCGGTCGTGGTCGGCGCCGCCGTCACCGCCATCAACACCAGCACGAACGTGAGCTACCCCGCCACCACGAACGAGTACGGCAAGTACAGCGTCACCGTGCCGGTCGGCGTGTACCAGGTCCGGTTCCAGGCCAACGGGATCACCCAGTGGGCGTACGGCAAGTACCTGGACTACGCGGCGGACGCCTTCAGCGTGACGGCCGGGAAGACCGTCACCGTCAGCGACACGCTCCGGCCGCCGTCGGTGGGCGGCACCGGCATCGCCGGCCGGCTCACCGACGGCGGGCAGCCGGTGGCCGAGGTGGGCGTCACGATCTGGAACGAGTACTACGACTGGATCGACTACGTGACCACGGGTGCGGACGGCTCGTTCGCGCTGCCGTACGTGTGGGCGGGCACCTACAAGGTGTCGTTCTCGCTGCCCGGCGGCGTGCAGCAGTGGAGCCACCAGAAGTTGACCTTCGAGTCGGCCGACATCATCGAGGTCGTCGACGGTCAGGCCACCATCCTCGACGAGGAGCTCGCGCCGCACGGCCAGATCACCGGCCACCTGACCAGGACGGACGGCACTGCGGTGGGTGGCGCGTACGTGGTCGCCACGAGCACGGACGGCCAGGTCATGGCCCAGGCGAACACCGACACGGACGGCTCGTACAGCTTCCCGTTCCTGCCGGCGGGGAACTACACGGTGTCCTTCCGGCCCTTCGGGTACGAGGGTCCGACGCAGTTCGCGCACGGCAAGTCCCGGGTGGAGGACGCTGACGTGATCACCGTCGGTGTCGGGGCCACGGTGACGGTCGATGACGAGGTGCTGCCGTTCGCGACCGTGACCGGGCAGCTCACCGGCAACGGGCAGCCCGTGCCGTTCGCCCAGGTGTACCTCCACGACGCGGTCACCGACGATGTCACGTACGCGTTCACGGACTCCGACGGCCGCTACTCCGCGCGACTGCGGCCCGGCCGGTACAAGGTGAGTTTTGTCCTGGAGAACGGCCTGATCCAGTGGGCTCACCAGGCGCGCACCAAGGCCGACGCGACGGTGTTCACGTTCGCGGAGGGTGACAACGTCCTCGACGAGGCGATGCTGCCGACCGCGACGATCCGTGGACAGCTGACCGACTCCTACGGCTACCCGGTCACCAGCGGCACCGTCGAGATCAGCGGCGGTGGCGAGTTCTTCAACGCGTACCTGGACTGGAACGGCGAGTGGTCGGCGACCGTCGTGCCGGGCAGCTACAAGGTGCGGTTCATGACCGACACGGCCAACCAGTGGGCGTACGGCAAGACGACCGCCCAGGCCGCCGACACGGTCACGGTGGCGGCGGGTGACACGGCCGTCGTGGACGACGCGCTGCTACCGCCGGGCTCGATGGCGATCACGGCCGCCGACGCGGCGACCGGTGCGCCGATCTCGACGTTCTGCGCGTACGCCGACAACGGGGTGACCTCCTACGGGTGCACCACGACCGGCACGGTGAACCTCGACGGCCTCAGCGCCGGCGAGTACACGGTCGCGACGTACGTCGAGGAGGAGGACTCCGACTACATCATGACCCAGACTAAGCGCGTGGTGGTGCTCAGCGGCCAGCAGACCACGGTGGCCGCGAAGCTGCGCAAGGGCGCCACGTTCAGCACCACGGTCACCGACGCCAAGTCCGGCGCGCCCGTGCCGGGCGCGTGCGTCGAACTGGTCGAGACCGACCGGCCGTCCTACCTCGGCGCGAGCCGGAAGGTCTGCGCCAACGACCAGGGCGTCGTGACCCAGAACGGGATCACGCCGGACGACTACAACCTGTTCGTCTGGATCACCGACGGCGTCCACGGCCGGCAGTGGGTCGGCCCGACCGGCGGCGTCGGCGCCCAGGCCAAGGCGAAGAAGGTGACGCTGACCAGCGGGAAGACCACCACCGTTCCCGCGATCAAGCTGGACAGGGCCGGCTCGGTGAGCGGCATCATCACCGACAAGGCCACGGGCGCACCGATCGCCAACGCCATCGCGGCCCTGTCGAGCTACAACGACGGGCACGGCGGTGGCGGCGGCGCCCCGGGCGCCCTGGTCGCGACGGACGCGCAGGGTCGCTACACGCTGACCGACCTCGGCCCGTACGACTGGACGCTGTTCTTCCGGCACCGGCAGTACGCGGCCCAGTGGTCCGGCAACGTCCCGAACCGGCTGCTCGCCGACGGCGTCAAGGTCAAGGTCAACACCACCACGCAGTACAACGTGAAGCTGCGTAAGGGGACCACGCTCACCGGCAAGGTCGTCGCGTCGGACGGCCAGCCGGCCTCCGCGCGGATCACCGTGATCAACGCGGTGACCGGCGACGAGATGGGCTCGGGCGACACCGCGCCGGACGGCACCTACACGGTGCCGGTCTTCGGGCCGCAGCTCGTCAAGCTCAAGATCGATGGATCGGCCAACGGCGTCTGGGGCACCGAGTACTACAACGACTCGGACTACCTCAGTGACTCCCACACGGTCGCGATCCCCGTCACCGGCACGAAGACCCTGAACATCACCTTCACGCCGTAACGCGAGCCGGGGCGGGCGGCACGACGCCGCCCGCCCCGGACCTCACTTCAGGAAGCCGACCTTGTCGGCCAGGTACGTGTAACCGAGATAAGCGATCACGTCCAGCAGCGTGTGGGCCACGATCAACGGCCACAACCGCCGCGTACGGGTGAAGAACCAGCCGAACGCGAGCCCCATGACGATGTTGCCGACGAACCCGCCCACCCCCTGGTAGAGGTGGTAGGACCCGCGCAGCAGCGCGCTCGCCACGATCGCCGGCCACCGCCCCCAGCGCAGGTCGCCGAGCCGGGTCAGCAGGTAGCCGACGACCACGACCTCCTCGATCACCGCGTTGCCGATCGCGGCCAGGATCAGCACGGGCACGGCCCACCAGATGTCGGGCAGGTTGGCCGCCGCGACGGCCGTGTTGATGCCCAGCTCCTTGGCGAGCACGTAGAGCCCGATCCCCGGGATGCCGATCGCCGCCGTGATTCCTACGCCGGTGAGCAGGTCGAACGCCGGGCGGCGCCGGTCCAGGCCGAGCGAGGACGGGACATCGGCGTGGTCGCGGCGCAGCAGGTGGATCGCCAGCAGCGCCGGCACGACGTTGAACAGGACCCCGAGCAGCTGGTAGCTGAGGTCCAGCCACGGCCGGCCGGGGGCCTGCGACGGGTTGAGCGTCGTCGTCTGCGTCGACAGCGGGGCCGGGGCGGTGAGCTTCCCGACGAAACTCACGATGGAGTACAGCGCCGACTGCCCGAGGCTCACGCCGAGCAGCAGCAGGACCTCGCGCCTGAGCACGACATCCGACAGCGGGGACCGCACCTGATCGACCACGCCGCGAGCCTAGCGCCGGCTCAGTACCGCCAGGGCAGACCGGCCGCCTCGTATTCCGACACCGGCACCACGGGCACGCCGGAGATCATCCGGTCGGGGTAGAGCACGCCCTCCAGGTGATCGATCTCGTGCGCCACGAGCCGGGCCAGCGCCCGGTCGAACCGGGTCACCACCGGCGTCCCGTCGGGCAGCTGGTGCCGGACGTCGATGACGGTCGGCCGGGGCACCCGCCCGCGCACGTCGAAGAACGACAGACAGCCCTCGTACTGCTCGTCGTGCTCGGTGGAGGACGCGACGATGCTCGGGTTGATCAGCACGATCTCGCCGCCGAGGGACGGGTCGGTGGGCCGCACGATGGCGGCTGACCAACCGATGCCGACCTGCGGGGCCGCGATGCCGGCGCCCTTCTTGAAGTCGTGCAGGCCCATGACCCGGCCCAGGGTCTCCTGCAGGCGCTCCACCACGTCCTCGGCCAGAGCCCGGTCGGCGGGCAGGTCGAACCGGCGGGCGGGCGTGTTGAGGATCGGGGCGCCGCGCTGCACCACCCCGGCGGCGCGCATCCGGTCGCTGGGCAGGCCGGCGACGCCCCGGAACCGCCATTCCAGCCGGTACCGGGCGTTGAGGGGCGGGTTGTCGGTGGCCCAGTCGAAGGTCACCCGGTCGCCCTCGGCCCGGCTCGCGATGGGCGTCCGCAGCGGGGCGGCGTCGGCCGTGAACGAGCTTTCCACCCCCCACACGACGGGGTCGAGCGCGGCGGGGAAGTCGAGCCGGACGGTCAGCCGCTCGGTGGGCAGCCGGATGGCCCGCTGGAACCAGGTGCCCCACTTGTCCTCGCCGCACGAGTACTCGTACTCGATGGTGGTGCGCTGGCCGGGGTAGAGCGGGAAGCGCGAGTCGGCGTTCTCAAACAGCAACCAGACCTCCTTGAAGGAGTCCCGGTCGTGGGTGGGCCGGATCATCATGGACTCGCCGGCGCTGCGCGCGGTGAGCTCCAGCTCCGTCCAGGTCAGCGGGTGGGTGCGGTAGTAGCGGTTGGACCGCTCGGGCTCGCCGGGGTAGCGGTCGACGGCGACGCGCACCAGGTAGCGGGTGACGGGCTCGGTGCCGGCGTTGTAGAGCGCCCGGCGCACCAGGCAGTGGTAGCGCCCGCCGGAGAAGCTCAGCTCGGCCAGCTCCCGCTCGACGATGAGGCCGGCCTGCAGGTTCTGTCGCTGCTCGGGCGGGCCGAGGCGGCGCCCGCCGCCGGTGTGCCGGCCGCCGGAGGCGGACCGGGCGTCGTCGTACTCCCGGAAGAGCTGCCAGATCGTGCCGGAGGCGCGCAGCACGGTGTCGGCGCGGCGCGCGAAGTCCTCGGTGGGACGGTGGCGCTTCGCCTCGACATGGCTGACGTAGGACGGGTCGAAGCCCATCTCCGCGGCCAGCTGCTTCTTGCTGAGGCCCCGCTCCTCCCGCAGGTGGGCAAGGGCGTCGGCGAAGGCGGTCGCGGCCCGATCGACGGGCGGTTCCGTCATAGCCGGTCACCTCGCCGGGTCAGGGGGAACGGTACTCGGCACCGTATTAAGTGTTTCTCGGGTCAGGATGCCCGCCGGCCGACCGACACTTTTCTGACAAAATGCTTGACAGGGCCGGAACTTCCCCCGACGGGCAGCTAGTCTGGTTAGGCTTGCCTAAACGCGCTAGTGTGTTGCGTCTGGCCGCGGGGCACCCCCGTTGGTGCCCGCCGAAAAGGGGGAAGGGAGTGAGCGTGACCGCCGTCCTGAGCCGGACCGCAGATCCGCTCGCCCCGCTGCTCGACACCCTCGCGCGGATGACCGGGCCCACCACCGCCGGCCTCGCCCCCGGCGTGCGGGTGCGGTCGGTCCACCTCGGGTGGATCAGCGCCAGCCGCATCGTCTCCGGCGACGCCCTGCCCGGCCTGCTCGACTCGGCCGCCAACCGCTGGCACGCCAGCCCGCACGCCGCCGCCGCGCTCGCCTGGAAGTGCTACAGCTACTGGGTCTCGCTGCCGGCCGTGCTCAGCTACGCGGTGGCCCGGCGGGTGCCCCTCATGACGCCCGACGCGGTGGCCGCCCGCTGGTCGCCCCGGCAGCCGTTCCTCACCGCCGGCCTGGCCCAGGTGCGGGTCGCGATCCTCGCGTCCGACCCGCTCGCCGTCACGCCGACCGACGAGGTCGTCGTCGTGCCGGACGAGGAGGCGCTGCGCGGCGTGCTGCGCGCCTCGCTCATCGACGCGCACCTCGCCCCGCTGCTCGACCGCCTCCGCGACCGGGTGCACCTCGGCCCCCGTACCCTCTGGGGTTCTCTCGCCTCGGGGGTGGCCCACGGCCTGTCGCGGGCCGCGGACGCCATCCCCGGGTCCACCCTGGACGCCGCGCACGAGCTGCTCGACCTGTTCGACGTGGACGACCTCGTACAGTTGGAGCCCGCGCCCACCGGCGCCGGCCTGTGCGTGAAGCGGCGCACCTGCTGCCTCGCCTTCACCCTGCCGGAGCCGAAGGTGTGCACGGGCTGCGTGATCAGACACCCCTGATCTTCTGTGGACAGGCGGGCGCGGGCTAGGAGAATCCCCGCATGCCTTCCCCACACCCCCTGGACCGCCTCACCGCCGACGAGATCGTCGCCGCGCGCACGCTGCTGACCGAACACGGGCTCGCCGGGCCCGACATCCGCTTTCCCTACCTCGCGCTGGAGGAGCCGGCGAAGGACGTCGTGCTCGCCCACAAGCCGGGCGATCCGGTCGACCGGCGGGTCCGCGCGATCCTCCTCGACGTCCGCACGGGAGCGTCGCGCGACGTCGTCGCGTCGCTGACCCGCGCGACGATCGACCGGGACACCGCGCTGGACCCGGCCCGCGACGGGCAGCCGCCCATCATGCTCGAGGAGTTCATGGCCGTCGACGAGATCGTCAAGGCCGACCCCGGCTGGCGCGCGGCGGTCGAGCGGCGCGGCATCACCGACCTCGACCTGGTCCGGCCGTGCCCACTGTCGGCCGGCGAGTTCGGCATCAAGGGCGAGACGGGCCGGCGGCTGCTGCGCGCGCTGTCGTTCGTGGCGAACCGGCCCGACGACCACTGCTGGGCGCACCCGATCGACGGCCTCGTGGCCTACGTGGACCTCATCGAGAAGCGGGTCGTCCAGCTCATCGACCACGCCGACCTGCCCATCCCGGCCGAGGAGGGCAACTTCGACCAACCAGGGCCGCTACGGCAGACCTTGAAGCCGATCAGCATCACCCAGCCCGAGGGCCCCAGCTTCGCCGTCCACGGCGACGAGGTCACCTGGGAGGGCTGGCGGTTCCGGATCGGGTTCGACGCCCGCGAGGGCCTCACGCTGCACCAGATCTCCATCAACGACCGGCCGGTCATCTACCGGGCGTCGGTCGCCGAGATGGTCGTGCCCTACGCCGACCCGAGCCCGGTGCGGTTCTGGCAGAACTACTTCGACGCCGGGGAGTACCTGCTGGGCCAGCAGGCCAACGAGCTGCGGCTCGGCTGCGACTGCCTCGGCGAGATCCACTACTTCGACGCGGTGCTCGCCGACGGCGAGGGCAACCCGCGGGGGATCCCGAGCGCGATCTGCATGCACGAGGAGGACTTCGGCGTGCTGTGGAAGCACACCGACATCTTCACCGAGGCCCGCGAGACCCGCCGCCAACGGCGCCTCGTCATCTCGTTCTTCGTGACGGTCGGCAACTACGACTACGGCTTCTACTGGTACCTCTACCTCGACGGCACCATCCAGCTCGAGGTGAAGGCCACCGGCGTGGTGTTCACGTCGTCCTACATCCCCGGGTCGCCGTACGCGACGCAGCTCGCGCCCGGCCTCGGCGCGCCCTTCCACCAGCACCTGTTCAGCGCGCGGCTGGACATGATGGTCGACGGGCTGGCCAACGCGGTCGACGAGGTGGACCTGGTCCGGGTGCCGGTGTCGCCGTCGAATCCCTACGGGAACGCGTTCAGCCGGTCGATCAGCCGGATCGGGCGGGAGTCTGACGGGGCGCGGGTCGCGGACGCCTCCGTCGGGCGCGTGTGGCAGATCTCGAGCGCGGAGCGGGCGAACCGCCTCGGCGACCCGACCGCGTACACGCTCTATCCGACGCAGTCGCCGCTGCTCGCCGCCGACGACAGCGCCTCGATCTCCCGCCGTGCGGCGTTCGCGACCCGCGCGCTCTGGATCACGCGGTACGACCCGGCAGAGCGCTATGCCGCCGGTGACCTCGTCAACCAGCACGCCGGCGGGGCCGGGCTGCCGTCCTACGTGGCCGCCGACCGCGACCTCGACGGGCGCGACGTGGTGCTGTGGCACACGTTCGGGCTCACCCACTACCCGCGCCCGGAGGACTGGCCGGTCATGCCCGTCGACACGTGCGGTTTCACGCTGAAGCCGGCGGGCTTCTTCGACCGCAACCCGACCCTGGACGTCCCGGAGAGCACGGCCGACCACTGCGTCGACAGCCGTGCCCGGACGTCACACTGTCACTGAGGTGCTGGGTGCCGCCCCCGGCCGGGGCGGCACCCAGCAGCGCATCGCGGGGATGCCGGTGCGGGCGAAGCCCAGCTGCTGGTAGAGCGGCTCGCCGTCCTTGGACGCGTTGAGCTCCACCCGGGGCACGCCGCGCTCGGAATACCAGGTGAGCAGCGCGATCAGGCACGCGCGGGAGTAGCCGCGCCGCCGGTAGGACGGGTCGGTGGCCACGTTGAAGATGTGGCCGAAGTCGCCGGTGAGGTTGTTCGGGTTCGGCAGGCGTCGCTCGATCGTCCCCACCGCGCAGGACACCAGCCCCGGCCGCTGGTCGGGGTTGTCGATCACGAAGGCGGCCCAGGTGCCGTCCGGGTCGGCGAGCGTCTCGCGGAACCGGTCGACGGTCGCCGCGTGCCACGGGCCGATCTCGGGGGCGATGCCGTCCATGGCCGCCCACATGACCACCCGCAGCCGGGTCAGCTCGGCTGCGTCGTCCGGCCCGGCCCGTCGGGCCTCCGTCACGGCCCCTCGATCGTGATCTGGCCGATGGGCGTGCCGGGCGGCCGGTCGCGCAGCTGCTGGTGCAGCTGGCCGGCGATGTTGATCGAGATGACGAAGTCCTCGACAGTGATGTTCGCCACATCGAAGGACCCGCCCAGGACCGGCGGCGGCATGAAGTCGAAGACCTGGTCCGGCCCGAGGGTCAGCCCGCGTCGCTGGGCCGCCTCGGCGAGCGGCGCCAGCAGGTACCGGTTCTGCCCCTCCTCCGTCGCCAGGTCGACCTCCAGGGCCTCCCGGGTGGGCCAGGTCAGCTTCAGGTTGCCCTCGATCGTGTCGAGGAACCACCAGCCGTCCGCCGAGGACAGGAAAACATCCCCGAAGTACGACGTGAACTGCGCGGTGAGCCCGTCGAGCCCCAGCCAGCGCCAGCCGGCGAGCGCCGCGTCGTACCGCTCGGCACCGAACGTCCTGGTCCATTCCACGCCGCCAGTATGTCCCCCGGCGCGTGCCGCTTCGTCGCCACGGTCTTCCTCAAGTTCCGGTCACGTCCCGCCGATCAGATACGCGCACGGAGAAGACCGAGACCGAGGAAGTGCATGCGACCTTCTCTCACGCGCCGTCGCCTCGGGGGCATCGCCCTGTCGCTCACGCTCGCCACCGCCGTCACCGCGTCGCTGGCCGGCCTGCCCGCCACCGCCACGCCGGCCGCGTCCGGTCTCCCGTCGACCTCGAACGCCGACGCCGGGCCCACGGAGCGCGCCGCCTCGGCGACCGCCACCACGTCCGCGGTGACGAACACCCTCAAGGGTGACGCGCGGGCGTACCGGTTCCTCTTTCCGGGCAGGGCGCGCTGGAACCCGTGCGCCACGATCGGCTACCGGGTCAACCCGACATACGCGTCCTCCGGCGCGATCAGCGATACGAAGGCGGCCATCGCCCGCATCGCGGCCGCCACGGGCCTGAGGTTCTCCTACCAGGGCACCACCAGGGTCATGCCCGGCGGCCGCAACGACCGCTACCCGAAGGGCACGCAGCTGGTCATCGCCTGGGCCCGCCCCGGCCGGGACAGCTCCATGATCAAGGCGAGGGACACGGGCCTGGCCGGCATCGGCGGCGGCTCCAGCGTCGGCGCCTACACGAGCAGGGGCGCCAAGGCCCCGCGCATCGTCGAGGGGTACGCCGTCCTCAACGCCGGCATGAAGCTCTCCGGCGGCTTCGGCTCCGGGCCGCGGTACGGCTGGCAGGGCACCCGCGGCCAGCTCCTCATGCACGAGATCGGCCACACCGTCGGCCTGGACCACCCGAAGCAGAAGGACACGTGGGAGATCATGTACCCCACGCTGACCCGCAAGCCCGCCGTGTTCGGCAAGGGTGACCGCGCCGGCCTCAAGGCGCTCGGCCGGTCCGCCGGCTGCCTCTACGACAGCCGCCGGTAGGGGTCACCGACCCCTGGTGAGCGCCGCCCGGACGATGCGGACGGCCTCGTCGGTGTCGATGCCGATGCTGGCGACGACGGCGGCGTACTCGGCCGCGGCGGCGCGTGCCCGTTCGCGTCCCTGCTCGCCCGCCGCGGCCACGAACGAGCCGCCGGCCCCGCGCGTCTCGATCAGCCCCGCCTCCTCCAGCTCCCGGTAGGCGCGGCCGACCGTGTTGACGGCCAGACCCAGGTCCGCGGCCAGCCGGCGGATGGTCGGCAGCCGGGTGCCCACCGCCAGCGTGCGGTCCTGGATCTGCCGGGCGAGCTGCGCACGGAGCTGCTCGAACGGCGGCACGGGTGACGCCGGGTCGATAACGATCATTCGGTTCCCCGGGCGCCCGCGACGAGGCGCGCCACCTGGCCGGTCCGCACGGTCCACACGGTGACCAGGGCGAGCCCGGCGACGCCGAGGACGACGAAGGTGAGCCAGGCGGCCGTCCACCAACCGGGCGCGGACTCGATGACCGACACGACCGGCAGCAACCACACCACGGTCGGCACGGCAACCTCGCGGGCGTCCTCGATCCGCATGATGACGTCGGCGGTCAGCGAGACCTCGTCGTCCGCCACGGCCGGGTGCGTGAGCACGTGGCGCAACTGCACCACCATGCCGACCGCGACCCCGCCCAGCCCGATGAGCAGGACGACCGCCGCGTATCGCGCGGTGGCGTCCGGCCTGGTGATGGCTCCGATCGCCAGCGCCACCGTGCCCGCGAACGTGCCGGCCACGAGCGCGACGCGCGGCCAGCCGAGCACGTCGCGCCAGCCGAGCCGGACCGGGTGGGCCGCCCGTCGCGGCAACGCCGCCCCGGCCCGCCGGTCGACCCGCCGCACCCACCCGTCAAGCAGCGCCAGGGCCAGCACCAACCCGACCACCGTCACCGTCAGGGCCACCAGCGACCAGCGCGGGCCGGACCGGTCGACCGCGCCGCCTTCAGGCCGATCGCTGGCGTAGATGAGGGCGACCGCGCAGATGAACACGGCCAGCAGGATGGAGGCGGCCAGCCGCGCCCGTCGCCGGACCGCCAGCCGCGTCGCCAGCAACGACGTCGGCTCGGCGTCGGCCAGACCGTGCATGGCCAACCACGCGCTGGCCACCTTGAGGTCCGCTCCATCCGGCATGACGGCCTCCCGATGTCTCAAGCCTTGTCCCAACATGGTGAGACAATAGTTGCGACAAGTCAACGGCCCGGGACGACCTACCGGAGCGCCGAGCCGAGCAGGACGACGAGCGCGGCGATGCCCAGCGTGCCGGCGAGGTTGGTCAGCACCGCGACCTTGAAGGTTCGGCCCATCTCCGCGCCCATGAAGAAGGCGAGGGTACAGAACGACGTCATGCCCACGACGGGAACCCAGAAGCCCCAACTGCCAGGCAGTACGAGCGCGGCAGCAACGGCGGGGACGCCCAACGCGCCGAGAGGCTTGACCACATCCTCCCCGAAGGTGGCTGCCTGACCCCGGGCGTTGGTCTCGGTGACTCCCGCCTTGATGAAAGTGGACAGCAACAGTCCGACAATCACCAGGCCGTGTGCCTCCATGTGGGACACGTGGAGCCAGCCAACTTTGATCCACCCGAACAGCAGGTCAGCGCCGGCGGCCACAAACCGGCCGTACGCATCGACCCACTGGTCCACACTGCCCCTCAGCGATACCCAGTCAAGGTCGCGCACCAGGTTCACCATCGACAGTGCTCCCGCGACCCACCCCAGCATCCGGAACGGCAGGGGCATCGCCCAGCGCTTCTCACGTTCGTCGGTCACCCGAACATTGCAGTGGTTGTCCCGGCTTCTGCCTCTCCTCCGACCGGCCAGCCGTCATGCACCACCAGACCTGTCACGCTCAACCGACCCACGCGCGATGACGCTTGTCCGCGCCGCCGATCGGCCATTGCCGGCCGACCCGTGGGCCGGGACCGATGGAGAAATGGACGGCTATCCGCACAGTGCCGGATCGCTAGCGTTAGGTGAGCCTGGCGCGCGGTGCGGGAGGGGCATGGGACCGCTGGTTCGCTTCCTGGAGAAGCTGGTCGACTGGTCGTCCCGGCCCTCGTCCTGGGGTGGTACCACGACGATCCGTGGCTTGTGGGCCTCGGCGTCTGCGCCATCCTTATGGTCCTGGCCATCAATGCGGTCCGCCGCCTCACCGCCGGCGACGCTGGCTTCCTCGCGTACGCGTCGGCGGTGGTGGCGCTCGTCGGACTCGTCATCACCATCGGCGTGGTGCTCAACCGGGTCGGCGTGTTCCGTTGGCTCGGCCACTGGCTCGGCTGGCTGTGGCACTGGATCTGGTTCTCGCTTCGATGAGCATCGCGCTCGGCCTGCTGGTCCGGGTGTGCTTCCCCATCGCGGTCACCGCCCTGGACATCGACGTCAGCGAACGCTTCGGCATCGCCGCCGGCCTCGGCCTGCTCGGGCTCGCGGTCATTGGCGTGATCGCGCTCGTCCGCGCCGGCTTGTTCGCGTGGCTCTGGCACCTCGTCTTCTGACGGCGGGTGGGGTCAGAGCAGGTTCCGTGGACACCGCGTAGACCCGGCACACCCACCAATAGGGGCCACCTGATCAGCATTTGCTCTGTCCAGGTGGCCCTAGGGCGCTCGTGCGGAGGGCCAGGGATTCGAACCCTGGAGGAGTGTCACCACCCCTAGCGGTTTTCAAGACCGCCGCCATCGGCCACTAGGCGAGCCCTCCCGACGCACCCGCGCACCGCACCGCCGCGCGCGAGTCCGCTGACAGTCTGCCAGATTCCCCCGCGCCGCCCCGCGCCGCCGATCGGGTCCCGCTGGCTTGCGAGTTATGCGGTCTCCTGGGCGGCCGGTAGCCGCATAACTTGCAAGCTACGTGCGGCCGGCCGGCGCGCGCAAAAGGCGCGGACCGGCACGGGCGGGCATGATGAGGGCGTGCGTGCGATCACGATCACCGAGCCGGGTGGGCCCGAGGTACTCCAGTGGGTCGAGGTGGCCGAGCCCGAGCCCGGTCCCGACGAGGTGCTCATCAACGTGGCCGCCGCCGGGTTGAACCGCGCGGACCTGTTGCAGCGGCAGGGGCTCTACCCGCCGCCGGCGGGCGCGTCCGAGATTCCGGGCCTAGAGGTGTCCGGGACGGTCGCCGCCGTGGGGCGCGAGGTCACCGGGTGGCAGGTCGGCGACCGGGTGTGCGCGCTGCTCAGCGGCGGTGGGTACGCGGAGAAGGTCGTCGCGCCCCAGGGGCAGCTGCTTCGCGTGCCCGACACGGTGGATCTCGTCGAGGCGGCCGGGCTGCCCGAGGTGGCGTGCACGGTCTGGTCGAACGTCTTCGACGTGGCCCGCCTGCAGCCGCTGGAGGTGCTGCTCATCCACGGCGGCGGCAGCGGGATCGGCACGTTCGCCATCCAGCTCGCGGACGCGCACGGGTCGCGCGTACTCACCACGGCGCGCAGCGCCAAGCACAACGCGCTGCGTGAGCTGGGCGCGGACCTGGCCATCGACTACACAGCCGAGGATTTCGTGGTCGCTACGCTGGCGGCCACCGCCGGCCGGGGCGCGGACGTCATCCTCGACATCGTGGGCGGCCCCTACCTGCCGCGCAACGTCGCGGCGCTCGCGCCGGGCGGCCGGCTCGTGGTGATCGGCCTGCAGGGCGGCCGGCGGGGCGAGCTCGACCTGGGCATGCTGCTCGCCAAGGGGGCCTCCGTCGCGGCCACCGCGCTCCGGTCCCGGTCCGCGGAGGACAAGGCCCGCATCGTTGCCGGGGTACGGGCGCACGTGTGGCCCCTCGTGGAGGCCCGCATGGTCCACCCCGTGATCGACATCCGCATCCCCATGCCGGACGCGGCGACGGCCCACACCCGCATGGCGGACAGCGACCACCTGGGCAAGATCCTGTTGGTGACCTAGTCGCGGTCGGGGACGACCGCGGGGGCCGGGGTGGGCTGGCCGAAGACGGTCGCGACCAGGTCGGAGACCGCGTGGACGCCCTGGGCGATCGTGCCGGTGCCGGGCGGCAGGTGGTACATCGCGGCGATCACGTAGCGGGCGTCGTCGCCGGCGAAGCCGACGGTGTTGGTGACCCAGTGTTCGCCGCCCGGGTCCTTCTCGACGGACCAGCCGCCCTTGACGCCGGGACGCAGGTCGGTGCCGGCCGCCCAGGCGCCCCAGCGCTGGATCGGGTCGACGGCGCGCATGGCCGTGAGCAGGTAGCCCTTGTCCGTACTATCCAATGTGTCCAGAATGTAGGACATCAGCACCGCCAGATCCTCGGCGGTGCACTTCATCAGGCCCCAGTAGCGGTCGAAGCCCTTGACGAAGGTCAGGTGCGTCATGCCGTACGTCCGCTGGAAGCGGGTGACCATGTCGGCGCGGCCGTAGCGGTGCCACAGCGCGTCGGCGGCGTCGTTGGACGAGAAGGCGAGCATGTCGTCGATCTGGCGGCGCGCCGTCGCGTCCAGCTCGATGTCGCCCGCGCGGTCGCGCTCCAGCAGGCTGGTGGCCATGGCGAGCTTGATGGTGGAGGCGGTCCACGTCGGGTGGGTGGTCGTGCCGTCCCGCCACACCGCGCCGGTCTGTCGGTCGCGCACGACGATGCCGAGGTAGCCGGGCTGCCGCTTGACGAACGCGTCGGCCGCCGCGAACCGTTTCTCCTGTTCGCAGCCCCACGGACCACAGGTCGGGGGCGCCGCGTGACCCGTCGGACCGGCCGGCCCGGGTGCCGTCGCCGCGCCGGTTGAGCGCGTCCGCCACCCGTTGGCCGCGAGGAGGCTGCCGCCCAGCAGCACCGCAACGCAGGCGGCCCCGACGAGGATCCGGGGTGGTACGCGCATCAGCCCAGCGGCTTGCGCACCCGCTCGCGGGCGAGGATCCAGAGCGCCTCGACGCCGTCCTTCCAGGTGATCTTCTTGCCCTCCTCGCGCGAGCGCGCGCGGTAGGAGATCGGCACCTCGTACGGGCGGATGCGCTGGCGCAGCAGCTTGCCGGTGACCTCGGCCTCCATGCCGAAGCCGGCCGACCTGATGTTCAGCGACCGGTACAGCTCCAACGGCATGAGCTTGAAGCACGTCTCCAGGTCGGAGATGTAGCAGTTGTAGAGGATGTTCGCGGCCGTGGTGACGCCCTTGTTGCCCATCACGTACCAGAACGAGAAGGACGAGTGGCTGCCGAACGTGCGGTTGCCGTAGACGACCTTCGCGTGCCCGTCGAGCACCGGCTGCAGCAGGCGCGGGATGTCCTGCGGGTCGTACTCGAGGTCGGCGTCGAGGATGACCATGTAATCCCCGGTCGCGCCCGCGACGGCCGTCTTGATCGCGGCACCCTTGCCCTTGTTCTGCGGGTGCGTGATCAGGTTGAGCCGTGGGTCGTCGAGGGCGGCCAGCACCTCGCCGGTGCCGTCCTGGCTGCCGTCGTTGACGATGACGAGCTCGACCTCCACCGGGTACGTGACGTCGAGAGCCTGCTTTACCGCGCTGGCGATGCTCTTTGCCTCGTTGTAGACGGGCATCAGGATGGACAGCTTCACGGGGGCCACTCCGGCGTAGGTTACGGCTCTAGCTATGTCCGAATCGTGACTGAGATTCCACAAAACGGAAATAGTGTCTTCCCACAGTAAGGGTGAAGGCGTGAGAGAGTCTACGGCGTGCCTACCGTGACCGGAGATTCCCGCCTGCAGTCCGATGTGCTCGAGGAGCTGTCCGACGCCCGCGCCTACCGTCATTGGCTCGCGGACCTCGCCCGCCCATACCTCGGGGACGACCCCGTCGAGGTGGGCAGCGGTACGGGTGACTACGCCGCCGAGTGGGCCCCCAGCGTGACGAAGTTCACAGCTACCGAAGCCGACGAGTCGCGCTACAAGGCGCTGGCCGCCCGCTTCGCCACTGATGAAACTGTCGACACCCGCGAACTGCACCTGCCCGACCCGGACGCCGACGGCCACCACACCGCCGCGATCGCCTACAACGTGCTGGAGCACATCCCCGACCACGTCGGCGCGCTGCGCGGCATGGGCGCCCTGGTCCGGCCGGGCGCCGCCGTCATCATCATCGTGCCGGCGTTCCCGTCGGCGATGAGCCGCTTCGACCGGGCCATCGGCCACGAGCGTCGGTACACGCGTAAGAGCCTGCACGACGCGATGACCGCGGCCGGCCTCGACGTCGAGGAGGTCCGCTACCTCAACCCGATCGGCCTGCTCAACTGGTACGTGTCGGTGAAGGGACTCGGCATGACGCCGCGCAACGGCGCGCTGCTGCGCCTCTACGACCGCACGTTCGTGCCGATCGCGCGGTTCCTGGACCGGCACGCCCGGTCGCCGTTCGGGCAGTCGGTCTTCGGCGTGGCCCGGGTCCCCGCCGTGGCGCACGTGCCCCGGCCGCGGGTCAGCTGAGGGTCGCCAGTTCCGCGGTGATCAGGTTCGCCGGCACCTGGCCGGACAGCTCCAACTTGCGCAGGTACCACTTCTGCTGCGGGGTACGGGTGTTGTTGAACGTCCAGGTGCCGCGCGGGCTCTGGATCTCGCCGAGCGCCGAGATGCCGCGGTTCACCTCCATCGCCGTGATGTCGTCGCTGATCAGGCGCAGCGCGTTGTCGAGCACGCCGGCCGTGTCGTAGGCCGCCATCGCGTACGCGGTCGGCTGCACGCCGGTGGCGTTGGAGTACGCCGCGGCGAAGCGACGGTTCGCGGCGAGCTGGAGATCCGGCGTGTAGTTCATCGCCGTGTACACCTCGGGCAGCCGCTTGAGGTCCTTGGCGAGCTTCGTCAGGTCGCGGATCTCGGTGAGCATGCCCGGGCCGACCAGCGGCTTGGTCAGTCCCGTCCCGGCGTACGCCTTGAGGAGCTGCCACGCCGCGTCGCCGGAGTACGCGCAGTAGATGATCTCGGCGCTGGTGCCCGCGGCGCCCTGCAGCCGGGCGCTGTACGACCCGGTGCCCGCGGCCTGGCCGACGATCGTGCGGCCGGTCGAGGAGAACGCCCTGCGGAACGCGTCCGCCTCCGCCAGGCCCTGCGACGTCCCGTCGTGCAGCACGTACGCCCGGCGGTAGCGGCCCTGGTCGGCCAGGTAGTCGCCGAGGGCGGTGCTCGCCTGGCCGTCCGCGTACGAGGCGCGCCAGATGTAGTACACCGAGGTCAGGTCGCCCGGCGAACCGTTAGCGCCGATCAGCGGGACGCGGGCCTTCTCCACCAGGTCGCGGATGCCCGACAGGGCGGCCGGGCTGGCCACGCCCGCGATCACGTGCACCTGCTGCGCGAGCAGCCCTTCGGTGGCCTTGCGGGCCGCGTCGACCGTGGTGCCCTCGTCGGCGATGATCAGCTCGACCGGGTGCCGGCCCAGCACGTTCCGGTGCTCGTCGAGGTAGAGCTTGAAGCCGTCGGTGATGTCCGCGCCGATCGCGGCGTACGGGCCGTCCTTGGGAGCGAGGAGGCCCACCCGCACCCGGCGGCCGGAGATCTGCTCCTTGCTGCCGGAAGCGGATCCGCCACAGGCGGCGAGCGCGGCCGCCGCGGCGCCGGCCGTGGCCGCGGCACCGAACAACCTCAGAAGCTGACGACGGTCGACCTGGCCCACTGCGTTCCCTCCCCAACTGGTTCGCCCGCGCCAGACCGGCCGTGACGTGCGAGAGCATGGCGCGCCGTCCGCGCGTCCGAGCCCCACGGGGTTGTACCCCGAATCCTGATCACGCGTCAACGGCGAGCAGGTCACAGGCCGGATCGGCGCCCGACGCGGCGACGCTATCGTGGTGCGCATGACGGACGCCGAGCGCACCGAAGCCGCCCAGACCGCCGCAAACCCGCCGGCCGCCGGCGACGCACCGGCCACCAGCACGGTTGTCGTGGTCGGCCCCGACGGGCGACCACTGGGCACGGTCGAGGTCGACGGGACCGGCCGCAAGCAGACCGACGAGGACCCGTCGAGCCTGATCGAGCAGCCCGCCAAGGTGATGCGCATCGGCAGCATGATCAAGCAGCTGCTGGAGGAGGTGCGCTCCGCGCCGCTCGACGAGGCCGCCCGGCAGCGCCTCACCCAGATCCACAAGCGGTCGATCAGCGAGCTTGAGGACGGCCTGGCACCGGAGCTGGTCGAGGAGCTGGAGCGGCTGTCCCTGCCGTTCACGCAGGACACCACGCCGAGCGTCGACGAGCTGCGCATCGCGCAGGCCCAGCTGGTCGGCTGGCTGGAGGGCCTCTTCCACGGCATCCAGGCCGCCCTGGTCGCCCAGCAGATGGCCGCCCGCCTCCAGCTGGAGCAGATGCGCGGCGGCGGTGGCGGCCGCGCCGCCCTCCCCGCCGGCCGCCCGGGCGCGGCAGGCTTCGGCCTCTCACCCGCCGACCCCCACACCCCCGGCGACCCCACGGGCCCTACGGGCCAATACCTCTGACCCACGCTGTAGAAGTCGACTTCTGCACCGTATGGCGCCTGTCGTGTGGTGCGGAAGTCGACGTTTGCCGCGCGGTAGCGGGCGCGGTCAGGCGTCGAGGAGGGACTCGATCCAGGCCGCTACGCCGTCGGCGTCGTTGCTCGCCGTGACCTCGGCGGCCAGGGCCAGGATCTCGGGGTGGGCGTTGGCCACCGCGATGCCGCGGCCGGCCCAGCGGAACATCGGGACGTCGTTGGGCATGTCGCCGAAGACGACAGCGTCCAGCGGCGAGGCGCTGACCGCCTTGGCGACCACGGCCAGCCCGGTGCCCTTGTCCACGCCCGGCGCGGTGATCTCCACGTACCCGAGCCCGGCCTGGGTGACCTCGGCCAGATCAAGCGACACCACCCGGCGGGCCAGCGCCAACAACTCGTCGGCCGTGAGACCCGGCGCCCGGGCGAAGCCCTTGTACACGGGCCCGGCCAGCGCCAACGCGCGGTCGTAGACCTGCCACTCCGGGTACGGCCAGACGACGTCCGCGTCGCCCCACAGCGGGGAGCGCGGCGTGTCCAGGGCCTCGACCAGCACCGACAGCGGCACGCCGGCGGCGGTCTCGATCAACCGCAGGGCGTGGCCGAGGTCCTCGCCGGGCATCCGGTCGCGACGCAGCACGACGGGCCGCTCCGGATCGCGCTGGTCGATGACGTACGCGCCCTGGGCGAGGACGAAGAAGTCGGCCTCGGGCAGGTCACGGCGGCACAGGTCGAGTAGCCGCGGGCCGCGCCCGGTGACGCCGACGATCGTCACGCCGGCGGCCCGCGCCCGGCGCAGCACCGCGACGCTGTAGTCGCTGACGGTCTCGTCCCCGCGCACCAGGGTGCCGTCGAGGTCGGTGGCGAGAATGCGGGGCAACCGGGACGACGTCCGCGCGACGGGACCGGGGCTGACCGCGACGCTGCTGGTCATGCGTCCTCCTTGGGGAAAGGGTCGACAACATTACCCCTGATGGGCATGTCGCGGCCATGTCCGCAAGGAGGCAATAGTTTAAAGAGCGGGAGTCAGCACGTCCCGGCCGCCGACGAACTGCTGCAGCGCCTTGGGCACCCGGACCGAACCGTCCGGGAGCTGGTGGTTCTCCAGGATCGCGGTGATCCACCGGGTGGTGGCCAGCGTGCCGTTGAGCGTGGCCGCCGTCTGCGTGCGGCCCTCCTCGTCCCGGTAGCGGATGTTGAGCCGCCGGGCCTGGAAGGTCGTGCAGTTCGACGTGCTGGTCAGCTCCCGGTAGCGCTGCTGCGACGGCAGCCACGCCTCGCAGTCGTACTTGCGGGCCGCGCTGGTGCCGAGGTCGCCGGCCGCCACGTCGATCACCCGGTAGGGCACCTCGACCTTGGCCAGCATCTCCTCCTCCCAGGCGAGCAGGCGCAGGTGCTCGTCGTGGGCGTCCTCCGGCTTGCAGAAGACGAACATCTCGACCTTGTCGAACTGGTGCACCCGCAGGATGCCGCGCACGTCCTTGCCGTACGACCCGGCCTCGCGGCGGAAGCACGACGACCAGCCGGCGTAGCGCAGCGGCCCCGCGTTCAGGTCGATGATCTCGCCGCTGTGGTAGGCGGCCAGGGCGACCTCGCTCGTGCCGACCAGGTAGAGATCGTCGGCCTCGAGCCGGTAGATCTCGCTGGCGTGCGCGCCGAGGAACCCGGTGCCCTCCATCGACTCCGGCTTGACCAGCACGGGCGTGATGCTCGGCGTGAACCCGACCTCGACCGCCTGCTGGATGGCCAGCTGCAGCAGCCCGAGCTGCAGCAGCGCGCCGACGCCGGTCAGGTAGTAGAACCGGCTGCCCGACACCTTCGCGCCGCGCTCGACGTCGATGGCGCGCAGGCCCTCGCCCAGCTCCAGGTGGTCGCGCGGGTTGTCGATCCGGGTGCGCTCGCCGACCTCGCGGAGCACGACGTAGTCGTCCTCGCCGCCCTCGGGCGCGCCTGCCTCGACGATGTTGGGCACGACAAGATTGGCGTGGCGCAGGAGCTGCTCGGCCTCGGTCGCGGCCGTCCCGGCCGCTTTGACCTCGGCCGCCAACTCCTTGGTACGGGCGAGAAGCGCCGCCTTCTCGTCGCCCTTGGCCTGGGCGACCTGCTTGCCCAGCGAGTTCTGCTCGGCGCGCAGCGCCTCGAACCGCTGCACGGCGGCGCGCCGCGCCTCGTCGGCGGCGAGCAGCGCGTCCACGGCGTCCGGGGACTCGCCCCGGGCCCGCTGGCTGGCACGAACCACGTCGGGGTCATCTCGGAGCAGGCGCAGGTCAATCACAAAACGTGAGCTTACCGGGCGCCCCGGACAGGCTTCACGTCAATATCCCCGCTGGGTCAGCTCGGCGTGACGGTGAGGTCGTAGGGGTCGCGGGGCCGCCACACGGACGTGTCACCGGCCTCGATGACGTCGTGCCCGCTCTCCTCGACCGCGTCCGGGTCGGCCGCGGCGGGCGCCGCCGGCGCGGCGTACTCCCCCGGTCGGGCGGCACGGGACGCGAGCCAGACGGCGCCCAACGGCAGCAGCACCGCGGCGAACGCGACCATCAGGCCCGGGCCGACCGACGAGGTGAACCCGGACGGCTCGCTCGGCGACAGCGGCGCGCCGTTCGCGTCGACCGTGATGTACGACGCCATGTTGTCGATGATCGAGCGCGCGTTGCCCAGGCTGCCGACGGATGCGCGCACCACCATCGCGACGAGCAGTGCGACCAGGCCGAGACCGGCGCCCGTGGCCGGGAAGCGCAGCCGCGCGGCGTGGTCGGCGCGGGCGGTCGCGGCGGCCGCGACGGCGAGCACGGCGATCGCGCCGATCAGATACACCAGGCCGAACATGTCGAGGTCGTTGACCCAGGTGGTGAACTGGACGCCGAGGAAGCTGCCCTGGGTGGTGGGGCTCTGGTCGAAGCCGACGTGCTGCCACGGCGCGATCAGGGAGGCCGCCAACGCCGCCGCGCCCAGCACCGTGAGCGCCCAGGCGGTGCGGCGCTGACCGGCACTGCCGGCCGGCACCAGCAGGCGACGCGCCCAGTCCGTGCGCGACCAGGCGCGACGCGGTCGCGGCGGCCGGGCCCGGCCGCGGTCGCCCGGCGCGGGGCCGAGTTCGTCCTGCCAGATGCCGATGTCACCAGCCACCCCGTCATGGTGCCAGGCCGAGGGCCGCGACAGCGACCCCGACCTCGGTGTGCGTGGGCCCAACGGATGGTGGACATCCGGCGGGACGGCTGCCAGCATCGAAGCCTCAGTCGAGGAGGGCAGCCGTGTCGTACGTGGTGGAAGCGCCGTTCGTGCACCCACTCGGCGAGGACGCCGGGCTCATCGTGCGCACCCCGGCCATCGCTCCCGCGTACCACAACCTGCTCGTGGCCAACCAGGAGCGGCTGTCCCGGTGGGAGCCGTGGGCCTGCGCGCCGCTGACCCTGCCGGACACGACATCGTTCCTCACCGGGTCGGCCCGGCGCTGGGCGGAGGGGCACGAGCTGCCGCTGGCCATCGTCGTCCGGTCCATCGCCGGCTGGGAGCTCGTCGGCTCGTGCGGCCTGTGGCTGGACGACAGCCGCACCTCGGCCACCATCGGCTACTGGATCGATGCCTGGTACGAGGGGCGTGGCCTGGTCACCCGCAGCGCGCGGGCCCTGCTGTTCCAGGCCTTCGGCGCGTACCGGCTGGCCCGCGTGGAGATCAGCACGGTGGCCGAGAACGTGCGCAGCCGGGCGGTGGCCGAGCGGCTCGGTTTCACCTACGAGGGCGTGCGCCGGCAGGCCATCTCGTTCCCGGCCGGGCGTTGCGACCAGGTCATCTACGGCATGCTCGCGGACGAGTGGCTGGCCGAGCCGGCGTCAGTCGCTCCCGCCTTCGCCAGCGCCCGCTGAGGCGGCCACCAGCCCGTCCGCTCCGGGCGACGGGAGCTGGGCGCGGTGCGGCGTGGGCAGCCGCGTGTGCTGCGGGTCGAGGAAATCGATCAGCGCGATGAGCTGGCGCTGCAGCAGCACGAGCCGGGTCATCGTCTCGGGGCCGGCGTTGACGAGGCGGTTGACGTCCGCGTGCAGCGGCGCGAACCAGCCCGCGAAGGTCGGGTCCTCGTCGAGCGCCCGGGAGAACGCGGCGAAGCCCCGGCACTCGTGGCGCGGGCCGTCCGCCGCGCCGGTCGGCACCATCATCAGCTCGCCGATGGCCCGTTGGCGCCCCCGGAACACCCGGAACACATCGGGCAGCTTGTCGCTCTGGAAACTCACCTGGATCGCACCCAGCTGCGCGAGCAGCGCGTGGTTGCCGGGCAGGTCGGCGGCGTCGAGGAAGCGCAGCTCCTTGGCCAGGATCTCCACCCAGCACAGGTACTCCGCGATGGCGAACACCGTGTAGTCGCGGGCGTAGCGCTCCTCGCCGGGCTCTCCACAGTGGAGATACCGGTCGAGGTAGCGCAGCTCGACGATGTTGTAGAGCCGGCCCTGCAGGGTGTTGGCGGCCTGCAGCAGCGGGTCACGGTACTGCCGCATGATCTTCTCGGCCTGCTCCGCCCGGGACTCGGCGCGCAGCTCCCGGGCCAGCTCGTGCTCGAGCCGGCGGGTCTGCATGGTCGACCGGGTGCCCACGACGCCGGCCCCGACCGCCGTGATCGCGGACAGCCCTGCCGACGCGAGGGCGATCATCGTGTCGGAGTCCACTCCGCCTCCCCGGTCCGGCGCCGAACGAGGCAGATCCTAGGTGACCACCTGCAGGTTGAACAGGTTGCTGCCGCCGGCCGGGCGGAGGCGGATCCATAGGGCGATATGCATCTCCAGGCCCCGCGCGGCCTCGATGCCGCCGAGGTCGGCGATGTCCCGCCAGCCGAACTCGCGCAGCAGGCTGGTCACGGTCGCCTTGGCGTCCGCGTCCTCGCCGGCGACGAACATCGTGTGCGGGCCGCCGACCAGGTCGGGCCGGGCCATGACCTGGCAGTTGACCGTGTTGAGGCTTTTGACCACCCGCGCACCCGGGAACGCGCGCTGGATCCGCTCACCGAGGCTGTCGGTGTTGCACACTGTCAGCGTCGGGACACCGTCGGCAAAGGTCAGGGGATTGGCCACGTCCAGGAGGATCTTGCCGGCGAGGTTGTCGGCGCCCGTCAGGGCGAGCGCGTCGAGGCTCGCCGTGCCGGCGGTCGCGTTGACCACGAGCTCCGCCCCGGCCGCCGCGTCGGCGAAGGTGCCGACGGCCGCTCGTTCGGCAGTACTCAGACTTTTCAACCAACCCACGGCGGCCTCGTTGGTCGCGGACCGCGACCCCAACGTCACCTCGTGGCCGAGCTCCACCAGCCGGCTGGCCAGCGTGCGCCCCACATCCCCCGTCCCCAGCACCGCGATTCGCATGGCGTCCACGATGCCAGCGGCAACGCGAGGAAGCTCATCGTTGCGCTCACGGCGCAACACCGCGCGCACAACGGCGTGGCAGCGTCTTTCATGGACTAACGTCGCAGCCATGGCTATTCGCAACGCTTCCGCCCTGTGGCAGGGCACGCTGCTCGAAGGATCCGGCACCGTCCGCACGGGCCAGGGCGGTTACGAGGGCAACTACTCGTTCCGGTCCCGGTTCCAGGAGGGCGAGGGCACCAACCCGGAGGAGCTCATCGGCGCCGCGCACGCCGGCTGCTTCTCGATGGCCCTGTCCAAGGCACTCACCGACGCCGGATTCCCGCCCACCTCTGTGGAGACTTCGGCCGCCGTCCACCTCGAGCCCGTCGAAGGTGCGCAGACGGTCACCCGTATCGACCTCGTGACGACCGGTGACGTGCCGGGCATCGACGAGGCCGAGTTCCAGAAGCTGGCCGAGGCCACCAAGACGGGGTGCCCGATCTCGCGCCTGCTGGCCCCCGGCACCGAGATCACCCTGACCGCCAGTCTCGCCTGACCGCCGGTGGGGCGCGGCGGCAGGGGCCGCCGCGACCCCCGGCGGGCGGCACAATGGACACCGTGGCCGTCGAGATGAGTCGCGAGCGCTTCGAGGACCTGGTCGGCGAGGCGCTCGACGAGGTCCCACCACAGCTGCTCGACCTGATGAGCAACGTGGTGATCCTGGTCGAGGACGAGCCCCCGCCCGGTGAGCCGGAGCTGCTGGGGCTCTACGAGGGGCACGCGCTCACCGAGCGCGGGTGGGACTACGCGGGCGTGCTGCCCGACCGCATCACGATCTTCCGCAACCCGACACTGCGGGTCTGCGACACCGAGGACGACGTGATCGACGAGGTGGCGATCACCGTCGTGCACGAGATAGCGCACCATTTCGGCATCGACGACGAGCGGCTGCACGACCTCGGCTGGGATTGACGGCATCTCCTACCTTCGCGGACAGAACCCCTCCGCGGAAGGATCCCCTCGATGCGCAGCGCCCTCTTCGCCGCCGACAACCTGGAGAAGGAGTCCGACACTCCGGGCCTACGGCTGCAGAACTCCAAGATGCTCAAGGTCGAACTCAACGGCGAGATCATGTGTCGCCGCGGCTCGATGGTCGCCTACCAGGGCCAGGTGCAGTTCCAGGCGCTGGGCGCGGGCGGCGTCGGCAAGTGGCTCAAGAGCGCGGTCACCGGCGAGGGTGTGCCGATCATGAAGATGACCGGCCGGGGCGACGTGTTCCTCGCCAACGAGGGCCAGGACGTCTACCTCATCGACCTGGAGCCCGGCGACGCCATCTCGATCAACGGCGCCAACGTGCTCGCCTTCGAGTCGACCCTGCAGTACGACATCAAGATGGTGAAGGGCATGGGCATGCTGTCCTCGGCCGGCCTGTTCAACTGCGTCTTCACCGGCTCCGGCCGGATCGCGATCACCACACACGGCACGCCGGTCGTGCTCCAGGTCGACCAGCCGACGTACGCGGACCCGCAGGCGGCGATCTGCTGGTCGGCGAACCTGCAGACGGGCTACCACCGGGCCGACCAGCTCGGCCTCGGCACGCTCATCGGCCGCAGCACGGGTGAGGCGTTCACGATGAGCTTCGCGGGGCAGGGCTTCGTTGTCGTGCAGCCGTCCGAGATGCCGCCGGGCGGGCTCGCCGGCCAGGGCTCCGGCCAGCAGGCCGGCCAGGGCGGCGGCGTGCTGGGCGGGCTGCTCGGTTAGTGCTCCGTCAGAGGTCGCCGGCGCGGAGGCGGGAAAGCCAGCCGGTGGCCTCGGCGTAGTCGGCGTCGGTCGTGCCGGGTGCGAACTCGGCGCGGCCGACGCTGTTGTCCAGCCGGGCCCGCGGGTACGACCCGAGGAAGCGCACGTCGGCGCTGACCCGGTGCAGGCCCATCAGCGCCTCGCCCAGCCGCGCCTCGGCGACGTGGCCCTCGCAGTCGAAGAAGAACAGGTAGCGGCCGAGGCGCTCGCCCGTGGGCCGCGACTCGATGCGGGTGAGGTTGACCCCGCGCAGCGCGAACTCCGTGAGCACCTGCAGCAGCGCGCCGACCCGGTTCTGGGCGATGAACACCACGAGCGACGTGACGTCGTCGCCGGTCGGCGGCGCGGGCGTGGCCGGGCGGGACACCAGCGCGAAGCGGGTCACGGCGTCGGCGTGGTCGGCGATGTTGCGCCCCAGCAGGGTCAGACCGTGCCGGTCCGCGCCGATGGGCGCGCAGATGCCCGCGTCGTACTCCCCGGTGGCGGCGCCGACCGCGGCCGCCGCGTTCGACAGGACCTCGACCACGGTGGCGCCCGGGGCGTTCTTGCGCAGCCAGTTGCGGCACTGCGCCGCGGCCTGCGGGTGCGCGGCGATCGTCCCGAGCTGCTCCAGCTCGACGCCCGCGCGGGCACCGAGGACGAACTGCACGGGCAGGACCACCTCGCGGGTGATCATCAGGGGTGCGCCGGAGGCGAGCTCGTCGAGGGTCACGGCGACGGCGCCGCCGACCGAGTTCTCCAGCGGCACCAGCGCGGCGTCGGCCTCGCCGACACGCACGGCGTCGAGGGCCTCGGGAACGCTGCGGGCCGCGGTCACGGCGGCGTCCGCGACCTCCGGCAGAGTTCGCAGAGCCTGCTCGGAGAAGGTGCCCTCCGGACCCAGATAGGTGTAGCGCAACGGCACGGGCCCAGCGTAGCGGCTGCTCACGTCGCGATCCGGTGCCCCGCGCCGGACAGCGCGGTGAGCGCCTCGGCCAGGCGCACCGTCGGCACGAGGATGTAGTCGGTCTCGTACGTGGAGAAGGCGAAGATGTTGACCCGCGCGTCCGCGAGCGGATTCACCAGCGAGGCGAGGATGCCGGTGAGGGCGAAGTCGACGGGCCCGGCGACCTGCAGGCACCGCCACGGGGTGTTGGTGGCGGCGGCCGGCGGCGCGAGGTCGGCGGGGCAGATGACGGAAATCTCGTCCGCCGAGCGGGTCACCGAGACGACGCCGTCACGGCCGGGCTCGATCGCCGGCACGGCGGAGCCACGATCAAGCCGGCACACGGCGTAATCGTCCGGGAGCAGGACGAGATCAAGCACGGACAAAGGCTATGGCACCATCGTGCGGCACCGTACGGGCGGCCCGCCGATTGAGATGTCTTCGATGCCTAGTTCGCCTGATAACCGCTGACAGGGGCGAAGAACGTGAGCGAGCCCACAACCGCGGCGCCCTCGCGCAGCGGGGTGGTGACCGCGTCGAGCGTGTACGTCGCGGCGGGGCCGACGGCGCGCAGGAGGCCACGGGCGAGGGCGCCGGAGGTTAGCGCTAACACGGGTGGCACTCTGTCGATCTCCCATTCGGGCAGGTCAGTCGCGGTGCCACTGAAGTCGATCAGCATCAGGACCTCGCTGACCAGGCGCCGTCCGACCGCGTCGACCGGGTCGACCGCGAAGAAGTCGGCGCAGGCCGGCGACGCGGCGACCACGACGCCGTCGGCGTCGAGCAGCACGCACGGGTCCTCGGCCGCGGCGACCGGGCGCAGCCAGCGGTCGAGTGCGGTGGACGTGGTCAGCTCGGGGGCCGCGCCGGCCTCGGTCAGCGACAGTTCCACGTGCGCCACGACACCCTCCCCCTCCGCCGGCGCTGGGTGGCGCGGCGGCACTGTCTTGGTGTCGACGCTAGCGTCGGTCGCGCGACTTGTCAGCGGCCGACGTGCCCTCGGGATACCACTGGTAGTTCGGTGCGTCCTCGTTCGAGTGATTGGTCCACGTATCCGGGTGGTCCGCGAGCGCGCAGAGCTTGTCGATCGTAGGCTGACCAAGTCGGTTGCCGTGCGCATCCAGTGCGCGGCGCAGATCGCGGTACGACGAGACGACGCACCCCTCGGGCGGCTTTCCCCAGTAGACAAGCTGGCCGGTGCCCATGAAGGCCAGCATGGGGATCACGGGGATGCGACGACCGGCCGCGGCGGACAGCGTGTCGCTGATGCGCTGCGCCTCCTTGCGTGCCATCTGCACGTACGGCGGGCGGCGGCCCTCGATCTGCACCACCTCGCCGGCGAGCTCCACTTTGGAGCGGCCGTGGTCGCAGACCGTCACGGAGAAGATGCCGCCGGGGCCGATCGCGATGAAGTCGGGGTCGGCGGGGTTGAGGTCGAGCACCCGCCACTGCGGCCCGAGCAGCTCGACCTGCGCGACCACGCGGGCCCGCTGGGTCATCAGCCGCCGGTTGGCGCGCTCCTCCCGCTTCTCCCGCATCCAGCCGAGGGGACGGAGTTGCTCATTGCCATGCAGACCAGCCATGACGCACCTTTCGGTGTTCACCTGTTAGTCGTCGTTGGACTACGTTAAGTTGCCGCGGGGACGTGACAGAAGATGCTCACTCCAGAATTCCCCTGAGTGAATCAGGGATGAATGTGACATTCACGTCACTGATTGGCCGCCGTCCGGCGCGACCTGCGTAGTCGTGATCCCCGACGGTGACGTGGTAAATATCACAACCCGGGTCAGCGAAGGGTGAGCTGCCGACCCAACAGACCCTGCCGCGCGCGGCGCTCGGCGGCGGTCAGCTCGGCATCGCTCGCCAGCGACTCGGCATAACGCTTGGCGAACTCGACGAGGGGGGTCTCCCACTCCTCCGGCTTCACCTCGGCCGGCAGGTCCCACACCGGGACGAGGCGGCCGTGCGCCCGGAACATGCCCGCGAACTTGGTGTGCTCGCCCAGGGCGAGCGCGCCGGCGGCGCCGAGGCGGGCCAGCGCGGCGAGCGCCGGCTCCTCGTCCTCGGTGAGCACCCAGCGCACGTGCGCCTTCTCGGGGACCCGGCACCAGTACGCCGCCGGGACGCCGGCGAGCTTCACCGTCGGCTGGATGGAGGCATTGGCGCGCTCCAGGGAGGCCGCCACGGTCGGGTCGTCGCCCGGGTCGTTGTCGAGCCAGAAGTCGAAGCCGGTGTGGACGGTCACGTCGAGCGCGCCGTCGACCAGGATGTCCTGCAGGCGCGGGCCCTCGCCCGGCAGTGGCGGCACCGTGACCGGCCCGCCCAGGTCGGTGACCTCGAGCGCGTTGAGCAGCGCGACCGCGATGTCCCGGCTCACGTCGCCGGACTGCTGGTGACGCTGCAGGCCGAGAAAGACGCGCCCGTCCGGCTTCGTCAGGGCCGGCCACGCCATCGGCAGGACGGTCGCTACGGTGACCTCGCGGTCGCCGTACTCCGGGCGCAGCCGCACCGGGGAACTCGCCGCCGGCACCAGTTCGCGCAGGGCGATCCAGTCGGCCTCGCCGGCGAGCCCTTCGAAGGGCCGGGGGACGAAGACGTCACGGATCTTGGACCGCTTGGCGCCAGCTTCGCCGCCGGCTTGCTTTCGACGCTTGCTCACGAGAGGAGAGCCTATGTCCTACTCGCTCGGCACCGGCAGCGCAGGGCCGAGGAGCGGCCGACAAAGCTCGGCCCAGACGCATTGGCCCAGGCCGTCGCGGATGACGCCCCATCGCTGGGCGAGGGCGTCGATGATGGCGAGGCCGCGGCCGTCGATGGCCTCGGGGCTCGCCTGACGCGGGGTCGGCACGTCCTCGGCGCCGCCGTCGGTCACCCGGACCTCCACGGCGACGTCGGAGCTCCCCGTGCGCAGCCGCCAGGCCACCCGGATCACGTCGCCGGGCAGCGGCGCGGCGTGCCGCACGGCGTTGCCGACGAGCTCGGCCACCACGGTGACGGTGTCGGAGAGCAGCTCAGCGGGGACCAGGCCGCCGAGGTCGTGGGCGAGACGGCGTCTGGCCAGGCCGGCACCGCGGGCGTGGTGAGGGACCACCAGGCACCACGCCTGCTCCCTGACCGCCGTCGACACGCTCATGCCTCCCCTGCCGCCGTTGGCCGGTGCGGAACATCGGCCCGTGGCAGCCGCACCTCAGCGACCGTACCCCCACCGTCGCGCGGGCGGAGCGAAACCCACCCGTTTTGTCGCTCAATGATGCGTCTGACCAAATAGAGACCCAACCCTACGCCTCCATTCTCCACGGCCCGGTTGCCCTGCCAGAAGCGTTCGAACGCGCGCTCGGCCAGCCGGGGGTCGATGCCGGGGCCCCGGTCACCGACCCGGAAGAAGACGCTGCGCTCGTCGCTGCCCGCGTCCAGGTCGACCGGCGGCTCCGCGTGCCGCAGGGCGTTCCCCACCAGCTCAGCAACGATCATGGAAAGGGCCGCCGGGTCGCCGTACGCCGGCGGCAGCGTGGAGGGCAGCTCCAGCTTCACCGACTCGCGGGGTGGCACGGGCAGGTCAGCCACCGCGCGGTGCAGGCCCTCAAGAAGATCAAAGGGTACGGACCGGGTGAGCCAGTGCTGAGCGGAACTTCCACCGGCCGCGGCGAGCAGCCGGTCGACCAGCCGGGCCAGCTCGTCCGCGCGCTGGGTCAGCACCTGGGCCGCGCCCCGGCGCTCGTGGTCGTCGAGCGCCTCCCACCGGTCGGCGAGCGTCCCCGCGTACCCCTTGATGACGGTGACCGGGGTCCGCAGCTCGTGGCCCGCGGCGGCGAGGAAGAGGTCGCGGTCGTCCTCGACGGGCGACCGGTCGAGCTGCAGGTCCTTGCGCTCGCGGTAGAGGCGGTGCATGCAGTTCGCGACGAGGATCACCGCGCTGACGAGGTCCTGGCTGATCTCGCCCCAGCGCTGCGCGTAGTAGACGTGCATGGCGCCGATCGGCTCCCCGGGCGCGCCGACGCGGGCGCCCAGCATCCGCAGCAGACCCCGGCTGAGCAGGGGCTCGGCCAGGCTCGGCGGCAGCACCTCGACCCGTCCCGACCACACCCGCGGGATCTCGGACACGATGTGCTCGGGCGCGATCGGCTGACCGAGCGCCCACTCCATCGCGCCGGTCGCGGCGACCACCCGGCCGCCGTTCGCGTCGTACGCCGTGAACGTGGCGCCGGCCGCCTGCGTCGAGACCGCGAGCGTCTCCACAAGCTGACTCACCGCGGGCAGGCCCTCGTTCGGGTCGGCGGCCATGTCCGCAGTGATATTGAGGCCGTCGACGAGGCGCCGGTAATCGACGTGCATGTGTAGAGTCTGCCCGCTTTGTAGGCGCCTGACAGCCCCCTTCGCGTCACTTTCATATTGCGAGGGCGAATGCACGAGTCCATGCACGTGCAAATTCCAGCTCAGCGGCCTAGCGCGGCCAAAACAAATTTTGGCCTGTCGGTGATGATCCCGTCCGCGCCCATCCTCCGAACGAGATCCAGGTCCTCGTCCGAGTTCACCGTCCAGACGTACGCCTGCCGGCCGCGGGCGTGCGCGTAGCGGATCAGGTCGGGGTGGGCGCGCAACGCGCCGACGCCCGGGCCCAGGATCTCCGCGCCGAACGGCAGGCGGGCCGTGCGGACGCCCGGCGGGACGTACTCCACGAGGTAGACCGTCGGCAGGGCGGGGGCGAGCGCGCGGACGCGACGCAGCGCCAGCGCGGCGAAGCTCATGACGGTCACCTGCACGGGCACGGCCGGGTCCGCCTTGGCCAGGCCGTACCGCTCGAGCATCGCCACGAGCGCCCGCTCCACCTTGGCGCCGTGGCGGGTCGGGTGCTTGGTCTCGATGAGCAGGCGCAGCGGGCGGCCCGCGTCCAGCGCGGTCGTCAGCAGCGTGTCGAGAGTCAGGATGCCCGGCGCCCCGCCGAACTCCAGCTCGTTCAGGTCGGCGAGGCGGGACGTGCTGACCGGGCCCCGGCCGTTGCTCGTGCGGTCCAGCCGGCGGTCGTGGATGCAGATCAGGTGCCCGTCGCGGGTCAGCCGGACGTCGCACTCCAGGCCGTCCACGCCGGCGTCGATCGCCTCGCGGTACGCGTCGAGAGTGTGTTCGGGCAGGCTGCCGCGGTGGGCGAAGACCAGCGGCCCCGCGCCTTCGTCAGAGGACGCGGGCGGCATGTCCGTCCTCGCTCACCATCGGCCGGCCGGCGCCGACCCAGGCGAGCATGCCGCCGTCGAGGTTGCGGACCCGCTCCCAGCCGTTGGCGTTCAGGTACGCCGTGACCTGCGCCGAGCGGCCGCCGACCTTGCACACGACGACGACGTCGCGGTCCTGCGGGACCTCGTCGAGCCGGGCGAGCAGCTCCATCATCGGCACGTGGTGGGCGCCGTCGACGTGGCCCGCGTGCCATTCGTCGTCGTCGCGGACATCGAGCAGAAAGTCGTCGTCGCCGACCTGGGTGGCGGTCACGGCCGGCACAGGAGGAGGTCCAAACACCCAACCTGTATACCTCAGCCGGCGTCAGATCCGGTTGACCCACGATCGGTTTGCGGCGGCCCAGGCCGCGAGTGTGTCGGTCCGCACAGCGTCGAACAGGTCGTGCGCCCGCGGCCGCTCCGCCACCACGTACGAGATGTTGTCGATCATGTCGTCGTAGGCCGGCAACCGGATGCCGGTCAGGCTGCGGTCGTCGATGCCGCGCAGCGCCAGCAACAGGTCCGGCAGCGACACCGCCCCGATGTCCACCACGAGCGAGGCCGCCACGCTGCGGATCAGCCGGTCGAGTTTGATCGGGTGCACCAGCAGGCTCTGCCGGCGGGCCTCGGCGGCTATCGCCTTGATGAACTGCTGCTGGTGGCGCTGGCGGCCGAAGTCGCCGTCGGGCAGCGAGTCCCGTTGGCGCAGGTAGTCCAGGACCTGCGCGGAGTTCATCCGACGGCAGCCCTTCTCGAAGACGGCGCCGGTGTGGATCGACACGGTGCGCACGTCGACGCACATGCGTACGCCGCCGAGCACCGTGACGGCCGACCGCAGGCCGCTAAAGTCGATCACCGCGGCGCCGTCGAAACGGACCCCGGTCAGTCGGGTCAGCGTGCGTGCCACGAGACGGGCGCCACCCCGCGCGCTTCTGCCGTATCCGTACGCGGCGTTGATCTTCGTGTACGCGCCGGGGAACCCGATGTCCGGCTGGGCCGGGATCTCGACGAGCAGGTCCCGGGGGATCGACAGCAGGTAGGCGTGGTCCAGGTCGCGGGTGATGTGGGCGATGATGATCGTGTCCGAACGCTGGCCCATGTCCGGGTTGGATTTGCGCCGGTCGGAGCCGAGCAGCAGGAAGTTCAGCGGTCCGCGTACCGCGGCGCCGGGCGTGGTGGCCCGGGCGTCGGGGTCGAGCAGGACGTCCCGCGCGACCGCCCGGTCGTAGGCGCTCATGGTCACCCGCGCGGCCACGAAGCCGAGCGCGGCCGTGACCAGCAGCACCAGGGCGACGATCAGGAGAACGGTCCGGGCGCGCCCCCGGCGGCGGTGTGCTCTTGGATGGGCGGCTGAGGACGGGTCGCCCGCGTCGGCGGGCTCGTCCGGACCCGCCGATGGAACGGGCATGGCGCTCCGTAAGGGGTGGTAGCAGCCTCTGCCGCCACGATACGTCGAAGATCGTCACCGCTGCGGGCAAACTCCGAATGTCCCTCGCCATCGCCGCCAGCCGAGCGGTCCGGTGCGCCACATGTGCACATGTGGCGAGGTCGGAGGGCTGCCCACCCCTCAGATGTGCCCATCTGGCGAGGTCCGAGAAGTGCCCGCCCCTCAGATGTGCACATCTGGCGAGGTCCGAGAGCGGCCCACCCACCACATGTGCACATCTGGCGTGGTCCGAGACGAGCCCACCGGCCACATGTGCACATCTCGTGAGGTCCGAGAAGACGGGCCCGCCACATGTGCACATGTCGCGACATGAGGCGGGCACTCCTTCGCCAGATGTGAGCATCTGGCGAGGTTGGAGGCGCGTGTCGCCGCCAGATGTGAACATCTGGCGAGGTTGGAGGCACGCGTCGCCGCCAGATGTGAACATCTGGCGGCTGCGGGATGGTCCGGGGCCGCCAACTGTGAGCATGTGGCGGGCTCTGGATGGCCCGAGGCCGCCAACTGTGCACATCTGGCGCGTGATCATGCGCCCGGGCCGCCACCTGTGCGGGTACGCGCGTCAGCCAGCTACTTGGACTTGGAGATCCACGTGGAATGGTCGAGGAGGAACTCGTAGACCTTGTCGTCGTGCACGGCCTTCAGCAGCGCCACGCTGTCATCGGTGAGTCGCTCGTACGACTGGCCGTTGATCTTCTCGGAGGCGTACGTACCGGCGTTCATCTTGACCATGACGATGTTGTTGGTCTTCAGATGCTTGAAGGAGAAGAGCCAGTCCTCGATCGGAACGCCGTTGAGGTCGAGGGTCAGCAGGTCGCCCGCCGCGTTCTTCAGCTCCATCAGTTTGGAGACGTCGGTGAGCGTGCCCCTGCTCATGAGCTTCGTGAAGATCGCCTGCAGGAGCTGCTGCTGGTGGCGCTGGCGGTCGTAGTCCGCGTTGGGCAGACCGTAGCGCTGGCGCGCGTAGTCCAGCGCCTCCCACGCCTTCAGGTCGCGACACCCCTTCTTGTACGTGTACGGGATGACGCCCGGCTCGCTGCTCGTGCTGGTGTGATAGCGACCCTTGGAGTCGTAGTGTTCGGACCTCACGACGTGGTCGATGCACATGTGGACGCCGTCGAGGGCCTCGACCAGCTTCTTGAATCCCTCGAAGTTGATGATGGCGACCGCGTTGAACTTGATGCCGCCGGGCACCAGGTTGTTGATCACCGTGGCGGTCGCCGTGACGCCGTTCGTGCGGCCCTGCGGCGAGTCGTCGGGCTTGCCGTTCTTCCGGTTGCCGTACTGGTAGACCTCGTTCAGCTTCGCCAGGTCCGTGCCCGGGTACCCGAACTTCGGCATCGGCGGGATGCTGACCTTCGTGTCGCGGGGCAGGGAGATCAGGTACGCCGCGTCGTGCGCCTTGGGAATGTGGATGAGGATGATCGAGTCGGTCCGGATCTGGGCGTCGCTGTTCTTCCGCTGATCCAGGCCCAGCAGCAGGATGTTGAGCGCGCCGTCGATGTTCTTCCCGGCCGCCCGGATCTCGGGCGGCAGCAGGTTCTCGTCCGGGATGTCCTTGGTGGCGTAGTAGAGGGCGACGCGGCCCGCCACGACGATGCCGCCACTGATGCCGCTGATGATCACGAGGACCGCGCCGATGATCAGCAGGGTCTTGGCCCAGCCGGGGTCCGTCGGAAGGAACCGGCGGCGCTTCTTCTTGGCGCCCTTGGTCGGCTCGCCATCTTCCGGCGGCAGCGCGTCACCCGCGTCGTCCCGACGGACAGGCGAGCCGTACACCGTCGAGGTGGATCGCGGCTGCATCACACCTCCAAGGGCCAGCGACGAATTCAACCTACCCCGTCAGGCGAGTGGCGGCAGGCCCGCTACTTCGTCTTGGCGATCCAGTTGGGGTGCTTGGTCAGGAACTCGTAGACGGTGTCCTCTTTCACGGCCCTGAGCAGGTCGACACTGTCCTCGTTAAGAATCTGGTACGAGAGGCCGTTGATCGTCTGGCTGGCGTAGGTGCCGCCGTTGGTCTTGATCATCACGATGTTGCTCTCGTTCAGGTGCTTGAAGGAGAACAGCCAGTCCTCGATCTTGACCTTGCCGAGGTCCAGCGTGAGCAGGTCGCCGGCCGCCTTCTGCAGGGCGCTGAACTGCGAGACGTCGGTGAGCGTGCCCTTGCTCAGCAGCTTCGAGAAGATGGCCCGCAGCAACTGCTGCTGGTGACGCTGGCGGTCGTAGTCGCCGTTCGGCAGGCCCTCGCGCTGACGCGCGTAGTCGAGGGCCTCCCACGCCTTCATGTTGCGGCAGCCGGGCTTGTACGTGTATTGCGAGACGCCCTCGCGGCTCGTGCTCGTGTGGTACTTGCCCTTGGCGTCGTAGTGCTCCGACTTGACCACCTGGTCGATGCACATCTTCACGCCGCCCAGCGCCTCAACCAGCTTCTTGAAGCCGTTGTAGTTGATGATCGCGACGGCGTTGAACCTGATGCCGCCGGGCACCAGCTTGCTGATCACACGGGCGGTGGCGGTCACCCCGCGCTTACGGCCGGCTTCCGAGTCGTCGGGCTTGCCGTTCTTCTGGTTGCCGACCTGGTAGACCTCGGTCAACTTGGCATTGCTGCGGCCGGGGTAGTTGAAGTCGGGCATGGCCGGGATGTCGACCTTGGTGTCACGCGGCAGCGAGATGAGGTAGACGTTGTCGTGAGCCTTCGGCACATGGATGATGATGATCGAGTCCGTGCGGATCGCCGCGTCGCTGTTCTTGCGCTCATCGAGGCCGAGCAGCAGGATGTTCAGCTCTCCGTCGATGTTCTTGCCGGCGGCCTTCAACTCCTCCGGGATCAGGTCTTCCTGCTTGATGTCCTTCGTGGCGTAGGCCAACGCGAGACGACCGGTCACGACGATGCCGCCGCTGATGCCACTGACGATCATGAGAACGGCGCCGACGATCAGCAGGGTCTTGGCCCAGCCGGGGTCGGTGGGGAGAAACCGGCGACGTTTCTTCTTCCTACCCTTGCCCTTGCCGGGCTCATCGTCGGACGATGGCGTCAGGTCGTCGTCCGCGTGGACAGGCGAGCCGTACACCGTCGAGGTGGGTCGCGAAGGCGCGTACGACTGCATCACATCTCCAGGGCGGGAGGGCAGGCCCTCCGGTCGGTCGGCTCAGCGTACGTCGGCCGGGGAAGCGCCGTGGTGGTGTGGCGGGCCTGGGAGCCGGCGTGCCGCGTGGGGGCCGCGTGGCCCAGCGGTCGCGCTCCCGAGCTCATTCCCACCCCACCCCGTCGGACGTCAAGCTTTCCGGTGACTTTACCCGAGATGGCCACCCCCGGAGAACCCGGATGGTCGTTACAAGGCCGTAACCAGGATCTTTCAGGCGCGGACGTCGACAATTCTGATTGAACTCTCAGATATGTGCCGTCTCAGTTAGGCGCCGGTGACGGTGGGTTCGCGGCCACCCACTCGCCGACCTTGTCCTTCGCCATGGCGTCATAGAGCCCGAGGGCCTTCTCCTTGTCGCCCGGGACGACGCTCTCGCCGTTGATGTTCTGCGGGTTCAGGTGCGGCGACGTCAGGAACACCAGGTTGCTGCTGTTCATGTTCCGGAACTGCAGCGCCATGGAGACAAGGTCAAATTCCTTGTCCACCTTTACCGCCTTCACGACCGCATTCAGGAAATTGTTCAGCTTTACGGGATTGGCGAGTGTGCCCGTACTCACAGCTTTGTCCATGATGGCCTTGAGAAATTCCTGCTGATGCCTAATCCGGGCGAAATCGCCATCCGGGAACTGGTAACGCTGCCGGATCCAGTCCAGCGCCTGAGTACCATTCATGTGATTGGTGCCCTTTTTGAACGTCCGGTACGGCTTGTGCACCGACTTGATCGTCTTCTCGACCTTCAGGTCCACCCCACCGAGCGCGTCCACCACGTCCTTGAAGCCGGCGAAGTCGATGATCGCCACGTGGTCGATGCGTACCCCGGTGTAGCCCTCCACGGTCTGCACCATCAACGGCAGGCCGCCCCACGCGTACGCCGCGTTGAGCTTCGCCATCGTGTTGCCGTACTGGCCGTCGGCGCTCTGCGGCACGTGCACGTAGAGGTCGCGGGGGAACGAGACCAGGTACGCCTTCTGGTGGTCGGCGGAGACGTGCATGAGCACGATCGTGTCCGTGCGCCACTTGCCGGCCTTGTCGATGGGGGCGTCCGGGTCGCGCGAGTCGCTGCCGAGCAGCAGGATGTTGAACGCGCCGTCGACGATCTTGGGCGGCCGGTCGCCCGTGATCGCGGAGAACGGGTCGGTCCGGTCCAGCTTGCTGTTGAAGCTGTTCGCGTAGAGGTAGACACCCAGGCCGAACACCCCGATGAGCAGCACCAGGGCGAGCGTCCCGACGAGCGCGATGCGGCCCCACCGGGGCTTGACGCGCTTCTTCTTCGCCACGGCGGCGCCGGGGCCGTACGCGGTGCCGGACGGTGGCCGTGGCGCACCCGACGCCGGGGCCCGGCCCGAGGAACCCGACGACCCGACCGAGGCGCGACCCACCGAGGCCCGACCCGCCGGGTAGGACGAGGGCGCGGACGCGCGGCCGGTCACCCGGGGAGCGCCGTCGCCGGGGAGTACGGGGTTGTCCTCTTCTGGGGGAGTCGCCATGGGCCCAAGGGTACGCAGCCCAGTCACGTCAACCGATCAGCGTGACCGTAAGCACGACCCGGCTCGCGCCGCGTGGAGAACGCCTCAGTTCGCCACGCGCTGGGCGAAGTACTCGATCGTGGTGCGGAGGCCCTCGTCCGGCCCGACCTGCGGTTCGTACCCGAGCAGGGTGCGCGCGCGGGTCAGGTCGGGGCGGCGGCGCTCGGGGTCGTCCGAGGTACGCGGCACATAGGTGATCTGGGACGGGCTGCCCGCGAGGTTCACGATCGTCTCGGCCAACTGTCGCATAGTCATCTCGTACTCTGTCCCGCAGTTGATCGGGCCGGTCTCGCCCGAGTCGAGCAGGGCCAGGATGCCGCGGACCAGGTCGTCGACGTAGCAGATCGAGCGGGTCTGGTCGCCCGTGCCGTGCACGGTGATCGGCTCGCCGCGCAGCGCCTGGGTGATGAACGTCGGGATGGCCCGGCCGTCGTCGGAGCGCATGCGCGGACCGTACGTGTTGAAGATCCGGACGATGGCGACGTCGGTGCCGCGCGAGCGGTGGTACGCCATCGTGGCGGCCTCGGCGAACCGCTTGGACTCGTCGTAGACGCTGCGGATGCCGATCGGGTTGACGTTGCCCCAGTACGTCTCGGGCTGCGGGTGCACCTCGGGGTCGCCGTACGCCTCGGAGGTGGACGTGACCAGGAACCGGGCGCCGTCGGTGGTGGCCCGCTCCAGCAGGTGCAGGGTCGCCGGGCCGTTCACCTTCATGATCTCGATCGGCAGCAGGCCGAAGTCGGTCGGGCTGGCGGGCGAGGCGCAGTGCATGATCGCGTCGAAGCGCTCCTCGACCGCCGGGTCGGCCGGCAACCCGTACGCGAGGTCGGCCTCGACGAGGGTGAAGTCGGGGTGCTCCGCCAGATGCGCGACGTTCTCCTTGGAGCCCGTCACGAAGTTGTCGATAGCGACGACCGTCACGCCACGCGCCAGCAGCTCATCGACGATGTGTGATGGGACAAATCCGGCACCACCCGTGACGAGCACCCGGTGGCCTGGTCCAAAACGTCGCGCGACACCCATGCCCACAACCTTAATCCACAACGATGTCCGCAACTTTTGGGCCAATTTAGCGCCCAACGTCGCTATCCGAAGGAGATGAACGTCAGCTTATGGTGCGGTAACGGCCGCGGAAATGCACCAATGGTCCGGCCGACGCATCGTCGGCGACCTCGACCTCGGCGATCTCGGCCTCCACGAGGACGCCCCAGCCGAGCGGCCGCGCGTCCACCACGACCGCCCCGGCCCAGGTGCGCGGACCGGCCAGCACCGGGCCGTACCCCGAGTCGCGCCAGTCCAGGCCCGCGAACAGGCCGCCGGGGGCGGGCATCAGGCCGGCGAACTTGTCGGCGAGCCGTCGCTCCCCCTCGGTCAGCGGCTGCACGACGAAGCGGGTCCGCCGGCTGGTGCCGGTCAGGGCCTCGGCCAGGTCGGACTCGGGATCGAGCACGCCGAGCAGGCGGCCCGGGTCGCCTTCGACCACCACCGTCGACGAGACGGTCAGCCCGACGGGACCGCGCCGGCCGGTCGCCGTCCACAGCGTCACCGCCGACGGCAGCCGGCCGCGCAGCCGGCGCACCGGCGAGCGCTGCGGCTCGGGGGTCGCGAACGGGTCGGTCATGTGGATGGTCATCGCCTGGGTGTCACCGCCGCCAGCAGCTCCGGGCCGCGCCGGTCCAGCGCGTCGCCGGCGATCAGGGTGCCCAGCCAGGCCGCCGTGACGCCGTACGCGACGCCGACGACCAGCACGACGATCCCCCGGGTGAGGCCGTCGAGCAGCATGCTCACCAGCGTCACCGGACTGGAGAGCGCGATGGTCGCCACGATCGCCACCGCGGCGAGCAGCCCTTTGGCGCTGCCCGACCCGGTGTTGAGGGCGAACGGGTTGTTCACGTCCGGCATCGGGTACGCCGCGAGGACCGACAGCAGCGAGGCCGCCGCGATGGCGGCGCCGAACCCGGTCGCCAGCAGGCCCAACCCGGCCAGGATCCAGTCCGCGCCGCCGCTGGCCACGAGCACCGCGCTCGTGATCACGGCGATCAACGGAACGGTCAGCGCGGCCAGCGCCGCGGCGCGGGCGCGCAGCTCTGTCCGGCCCGGGACGCCGGCCAGCAGGTGGGCGGCGTGCGCGCTGCCGTCGAACGCGAACTGGTTGGCCAGCAGCATGCCGCCGATCGTGCCGGCGAACGTGACGCCGTACCCGACGATCAGCCGGTGCGGCTCGGGCGTGGGCGCCCCTTCCACCACGGGCTGGAACGGGGTGAACAGCACCACGATGGGCACCACCGCCGAGGCGATGAGCACGGACAGGAGGCTGGCCCGCCGACGGGCGTCGCGCCACCACGACCGCCACTCGCGGGCGAAGATCGCGCCGTACGGGCTGGGCCGGACCAGGCCGCGCAGGCTCCGGGGGATCAGCGCGCCCACCGCGCCACCGGGCGTCGCGGCACGGGCGGCCCCGCCCTGCGCCGTCGTCCCGATCATGGCGGACTCCAGGGTCGCCGACCACCACCAGAGCAGCCCCGCCAGCGTGACCCCGATGATCACGGCACGGAGCGCCGCCGGCCCGACCCGACCCTCCGCGAGATCGAACGGGATCGCGTACGGCGCGCCGAGCGGCGTCCAGGCCAGCACCCGCGAGATCGCCATGGCCCTGCTCATGGAGCCGGAGTCGACCAGCGCCGTGATCCCCCACTGCAACGGCGCCGCCATCGAGGCCAGCACCGCGATGAGGACGGCCGCCAGGTCGCGCATCTTGCGCGAGCGCAGCATGGCGGCCAGCGCGCTGGTCAGCGCCCGGCTCGCGACCACGCCCACGAGCAGCCCCACGAGCACGCACACCAGCGACACGAGCGCGATGAGCGGACCGAACCGCAGGCCGGCCGCGATCGCGAGGCCGCCGGTGGCGAGGAACGTGGTCAGCGCGGGCACGCCCACGAACGCCGCGGCCAGCATGCCGGCGAGCAGCACCCGCCGCGGCACGGGCAGGAGCGCGAAGCGGGCCGGGTCGATGGTCTCGTCGATGCCGAAGAACAGCATCGGGAACAGCGCCCAGGCCAGCACGGTGCCCGTGCCGAGCAGGACGGCCACCAGGTAGGCGATGTCGCGGCTCGTCGCCGGGTCGGCGCCGTCGAGGCCGGTGAGGCTCACCGCGAGCCCGACGCCGAAGCCCACGAACAGGCCTATGACCAGCCCCAACAGGAACAGCGCGATGCGCCACGACTGGCCGCGCAGCGAGTTGCGCAGCAGCTGGATCTTGAGCCGCACGATGTCGCGCGGCCGTGCCGTGGTCACAGCCAGGACAACTCCTTGCCCGTCGCCGTGCGCCCGCCCACCACCTCGACGAACACCTCCTCCAGGTCGCGCCCGCCGCGCACGTCCGCCAGCGTGCCCACGGCCTTGATCTGGCCCTCGGCGAGGATCGCGACGTGGCTGCAGAGCCGCTCGACGACCTGCATGACGTGGCTCGAGAAGATCACCGTCCCGCCACTGTGGACGTAGCGCTGCAGGATGTCGCGGATCAGCGCCGCCGAGACCGGGTCGACGGCCTCGAACGGCTCGTCGAGCACGAGGACCCGAGGCGCGTGCAGCAGCGCGCACGCCAGCCCGATCTTCTTGCGCATGCCGGCCGAGTAGTCGACGACCAGGGTCTGCCCCGCCTCGACCAGGCCCAGCACGTCGAGCAGGTCGCGGGCGCGGGCGTCCACCTCGTCGGCGGGCATCCCGCGCAGCAGCCCGGTGTAGGCGAGCAGCTCGCGGCCGGTGAGCCGGTCGAACATGCGCACCCCGTCGGGCAGCACGCCCAGCAGGCGCTTGGCGGCGACAGGGTCGGCCCACACGTCCTGACCCAGCACGTACGCGGCGCCCGCGTCGGGGCGCAGCAGGCCCACGGCCATGGACAGCGACGTCGTCTTGCCGGCCCCGTTGGGCCCCAGCAGGCCGTAGAAGGAGCCGGCCGGGACGTCGAGGTGGATGCCGGCCACAGCGACCTTGAGGCCGAACCGCTTGGCGAGGCCCCGCAGCGCGAGCGCCGGCTGCGCGCCGTCGACCGGTGGTGCCTCGACCGACGGCGCGGCGGCTGTCGTCTCCCCGCTGCTCATATCTCCAGAATCTAGCGTGCCGGGGCGAAACCGCCCGCGCGTCAGGACGGGCAGGCGAAGAAGGTCGATGCGTTCTCCAGCGTGTCCGCGGCCCGCGCCCGGCCGTAGTTCCAGCCGGCCCACGGGTTGGCGCCGCGGTCCTGCCGGGCGGTCGCCAACCGGCCCAGGACGCACCCGCGCAGCGGTTCGGGCAGTGTGGCCAGCGCCGGCACCGCGTCGTCGGAGAGCTGGCCCAGGTAGTACGTGTCGAGCGGGTGGTCCGCGTGCCAGCGGGCGATGTTGCGCTCGGCGATGAACGCGTCCGGGTTCAGCGCGGCGAGCCCCAGCAACGTCAGCGCGCCGGCCAGGACGACCGCGCGCGGCATCCACCGGGCCCGCAGCCGCACCCCGGCGACGAGCACCAGCACGAACACGACGCCGAGCAGCAACTCGACGGCGCTCACCCACACGCGCAGCCGGGTGTACCCGTACGCCTGCTCGTAGGTCCACATCCGGGTCAGCGCCGAGGCCACGACGACCAGCAGCAACGCGGCGAGCGCCCCGACCAGCAGGCGCAGCCAGAGCCGGTGCCGCGCGGTGTCCCTCGGCGCCAGGCGGGCTGCCACGGCGACCACCCCGAGGCTGAGCACGGTCACGTACAACAGCTGCCAGAACCCGCTGCGGGCGTAGTCGGCGTAGGTGAGGTCCGCGGTCGCCAGGACGTGCTCGTTGCCGCCGAAGAGCACCGCGAACTGCACGGCCACGAACGACGCGAACAGCAGGTCGAGCAGCGCCACCGGCACGGCCCACTCGACGAGCCGCACCGTGCGGCGCCCGCTGGCGGTAGCCCCCTCGCCCACCGCCAGCGGGCGCATCCTCAGGTAGCAGGCACCTACCGTCCCCAGAGTGCCCACCACGAGCAAGAGGCCGAACCGCATGATCGGGCCGGCGTCCAACGACGGCAGGGCCCGACCCACGACCTCGGCGAACGCGGCGTCCGCGCTGCTGAGCAGCGCCCCGAAAAGAGCGACAAGAACAACCCCCAGGAGTACGGACGCCAGCAGGCGAACCGGCGACGGCGCCCGTTCGGTGGTCCCGTCGGTGGGTTCACGTGAAACATCCCGGGATAGGGCGCCGAGGCTACGGCTGTACCAACCGAGGCCGCGCAACGCCGCGAGCGGCACCGACAGCACGGACACGACGAGCCCGGCCACGCTCCGCCCGCCGCCGACGGCAACCGCGCCGCACACAACGGCACCGAGCAGGCACAACACGAACAGCCACTCGGCGGCCCGAACGGTGCCAACGGCCACGAGCAGAACAGCGGCGGCCCCGAACGTCCAGCGCCAGACCGCCTCGGCACGGCGGGCGGAGGCCTCCGCGCGATTCGCGGACGCCTGGGCGCCGCTCGCGGATGTCTCGACGGTGTTCGCAGGCACCTCAGCGCGACTCGCCGGCACCTCGACACGGCTCGCAGACGCCGCGGCGCGCGCGGCCCTGCCGGCCAGGGCCACCGCGACGGCCGACGCCGATGCGGCGGCGAGCCAGCCGATGCCGGGCCGGTCGATCGGCACCGCGGTGCCGGCAACGACGCCGGCGACCGTCGCGGCGGCGGGCACCCGGCCGGCGGGCGCGACCTTGCCGGTCCACCAGGTGACGAGTGGCCCGCTGTTGACGACCACGACGGGCGACGGTGCCGGAACCGGATGGGGCAGAGGCTGACCGATCGACATGATCACTCCAGGGGTGGGCACGCGGCATCGCGGCACGGCCGCCGTGGCGGCCCGTCCCGTGGTGCGCGTGGGTGGCTAGTCGGTGGGGTGGCCGGTGCGGGTGTCCGCGCCGGCGGCGCGCGTACCCGCGCCGTCGGGCAGGGTGAGCCGGACGCAGCAGCCGCGCCCGCCCGGCGGGTCGACGGCGGCGATCGTGCCGCCGTGCAGGTCCATGGCCCAGCGGGCGATGGCCAGGCCGAGGCCCGTACCCCCGCCCGTGGCCCGCTCACCCCGGGTGAAGCGCTCGAAGATGCGGGCCCGGTCGGCGGGCGCGATGCCCGGACCCTCGTCGCAGACGTCGATCGTGACGCCCTCGTCGGTGCGGTAGGCGGTCACCGTGACCACGCCGCCCGCCGGGCTGTGCCGGGTGGCGTTGTCCAGCAGGTTCACCAGCACCTGGCACAGCCGCTCGCGGTCGGCCACGATCGTCGCCGCGTCGTGCCGGGTGAACGCGTCGACCTGCACGTCCCGCCCGGACGCGGACGCCATGACGTCCGCCTCCGCGACCACGTCGGCCAGCAGCGGCGCCACGTCGAGGACGGCGAGCTTGAGCGGCTGGGCGCCCGCGTCGATGCGGGACAGGTCCAGCAGCTCCGTGACCAGGCGGCCGAGCCGCTCGGTCTGGGCCAGCGCGGTGCGCAGGGTCGCCGGGTCGGCGGCCGCCACCCCGTCGACCAGGTTCTCCAGCACGGCCTGCAGGGCCGAGATGGGGGTACGCAGCTCGTGCGAGACGTTCGCGATCATCTCGCGGCGCTGCCGGTCGGCGGTGTCGAGGTCGGCGGCCATCTGGTTGAACGCCTTGGCCAGCTCGCCGACCTCGTCGCGGGAGGTGGCGCGCACCCGCCGGCTGTAGTCGCCGCGCGCCATGGCCCGGGCGGCGGCCGTCATGTCGCGCAGCGGTTGGGTCATCCCGTGCGCGAGCACCTGGGAGGTGGCCAGGGCGAGCCCGATGGCGATCGCCGAGGTCACCGGCGGAATCCCGCCGAACTGCAGCCAGAAGTACGACAGCCCGGCCGCACCCGAGCTGACCAGCAGGATCCCGAGCTTGAGCTTGATCGAGCGGACCGGGTCGAGCGGGCGTGGCAACGCCGCCAGCAGCCGCACGAGCCAGTTCGGCACAAACCGTGTCCCCGTCGACGTCGTCACAGAGCCACCTGATGCCCTCGCTACGCTCGGTCATCTGAGATCCAGGGCGTAGCCGACGCCGTGCACGGTGCGGATCACATCGGCGCCGAGCTTGCGGCGCAGCGCCTTGATGTGGCTGTCGACCGTACGCGTCCCCGAAGCGTCAGCCCAGCCCCAGATGTCCGCGAGCAGCCGCTCCCTGGGCAGCACCGCCCGGGGTCGGCTGGCGAGGTGCACCAACAGGTCGAACTCGGTCGGCGTCAGATGGGCCTCGACGCCGCCGCGGCGTACCCTCCGCTGGGTTTGATTGATCTCCAGATCGCCGACGCGGATCTCCGCGTCGGCGCCCCCGGCGGACGCCCCCGGGTGGCGTTGCACGCGGCGGAGCAGGGCGTGTACGCGGGCGGCCAGCTCCCGCATGGAGAACGGCTTGGTGAGGTAGTCGTCCGCGCCGACGGCCAGGCCCACCAGCAGGTCGGTCTCGTCGTCACGGGCGGTGAGCATGAGCACCGGTACTGGGCGGGTCGCCTGGATGCGGCGGCACACCTCCAGGCCGTCGAACCCGGGCAGCATGATGTCGAGGACGACCAGGTCCGGCTGGACGGCCTCGGCACGCGCCACCGCGCTGGGCCCGTCGTGGGCCAGCTCGACGGCGAACCCCTCGGCCCGCAGGCGGGCGGCCACCGCGTCGGCGATGGTCCGCTCGTCCTCCACCACCAGGATCCGTCGCTCGTTCATGTCCGGGACTCTAACGAGCGCCTATGGAGAACCCCGTCCCACCAGGTGAAGAGGTTGTGTAGCCAACCCGCGCCGGCCGGCGACGGTGACGATCCGTTGATGGAGATCGCGATCTGCGGTGCGAACGTGCAGCTCAATCGCCCGCAGCCGACTCCCGGCCGTCCATGATCAGCGAATCCTGTGCGGATGCGCATTCCCCGGGGGCCAACAAGCGACATATCGCCCGGCGGCGGCGCTCGAGATCACCGTTTTCTGTGCGGGAGTGCAGCCCAGCCACATGCCTGCACAGGAGATACCAATCTTGGCTGCGTTGCCCGACACCCCGCGTGCCCGACGCCCGCAAGCGCAACCTTCACGGGCCGGGGTCGCGCCCGAACTCGCCACATGCGCACATTTGGCGAGCGCCCGACACCCGACCCCGCCAACTGCTCACATCTAGCGGACCGCCGACGCTCAGACCCCGCCAAATGTGCACACCTGGCGGGTAGACGAGGCGACAACGTCGCCACATGTGCACATCCGGCGGCGGTGAGGGTTAGTAGGCGCCCTTGCGGGCCAGGACCACGCCGATCGTGCGCCAGAGGATCAGCAGGTCGAAGGCGAGCGACCAGTTGTCGACGTAGTAGAGGTCCAGGCGGACCGCGTCGTCCCAGGAGAGCTCCGAGCGCCCGGAGACCTGCCACAGCCCGGTCATGCCGGGGCGGACGAGCAGGCGGCGGCGGACGTCGCCGAGGAAGTCGCCGTCGTCGGCGGGCAGCGGGCGCGGGCCGACGAGGGACATGTCGCCGCGCAGCACGTTGATCAGCTGGGGCAGCTCGTCGAGCGAGCTGGCGCGCAGGAAGCGCCCGACCGGCGTGATCCGGGGATCGTTACGGATCTTGAAAAGGAGGCCGTCGGTCTCGTTCTGTTCGACGAGGTGTGCGAGGCGCTCCTCAGCATCGGTGTACATGGTCCTGAACTTCCAGACCCGGAAGGTCTTGCCCTCCCGACCCACCCGGGACTGCCGGAAGAAGACCGGCCCCCGGTCGGACAGCTTGATCAGAATGGCGATGATCAGGAGTAGCGGCGAGATGATCGCCAGGAGCAGGGCCGACATGAGCCGGTCCATGAAGTTCTTGAACAGCCACGCGAGGCCCGCGAGGGTGGGCTCCTCGACGTGCAGCAGCGGCAGGCCCTCGACCGGACGGATGTGCACGCGCGGGCCGGCGATGTCGGTCAGCTGCGGTGCCACGACCAGGTCGATGCCGGTGCCCTCGAGCTGCCAGGCGAGCCGGCGCAGCTCGCCGGGCTCGTTGCTGGCCGAGCCGCAGACCGCGATCGTGTCCGCGCCCAGCTCCCGGACGAGGCTCATCACCTCGCGACCGACGAACACGGGCACGGGTGTCGCCATGCCGCGCGTGTTCACGTACCCCTCGGTGAGGCGGATGCCGATCGGCATCATGCCGGCGCCGGGCGCCCGGCTGACCGCGGTGTACACCTCCAGCGCCTCGGGCAGCGTCCCGACCAGCAGCAACCTGTTGCGGGCGCGCCCGCGACCGCGGGCGAGGATGAGGAACCGGCGGGCAAGGTACCGGCCGATGAGCATGTAGACGAGGCCCGACACCATGGCGATGCCGACGGTGACCCGGGACAGCTCGGCCTTGCTGGAGAACGCGACGAACGCCACCAGGGCGGTCATGGTGACGAAGGTCCGGAACACCCGCTTGAACTCGTCCGTGCCGACGCCCAGGTAGCGCCGGTCGTAGGCGCCGTGCCCCCAGAGGACGACCAGCCAGGCGAGCGGGAGGTAGAGGTACTCCACGAGGGAGAGCAGGGCCTCGCTGTCGAAGCCCGCGTTGGACTTCACATAGCCGCTGGCGGTGAAGCTGGCGAGCGCCGCCGCGCCGTAGTCGAGGACCAGCAGACCCAGCCGGTACGGCCGGTGCCAGGTCGACGCCCGCTTCGCCTTGAACAGGCCGGACCGGGGCACGCCGTTGTGATTCGGGATGATCTCGATGCTTTCCGGGATCCGAGCCCGGTGGCGGCCACGTCGATGAACCCCCTCCGTGGTGGAAGGCCGGAGGCTCGTTGTCACCTCGGGTTTGTCCTCCCATGCCACGCCGGATCAACCGACCTTCATCCGCTCGGGCGGCCGCGCCAACCGCGACACCGGAACTGTCACAGCTCACCCAGTTTGCCACGGCGGTGAGAACGTTCAGCCGCCGACTGGCCGACAGTAATCTCCCTGCCCGCGCCGTGTCGAGCGTCATGCGCTCAGCGGACAGTCGACTGCTTAACGCACGAGGCGCGAAAGTCGCCGGTCGGCCAGCGGCTTTCCACCCGTCTGGCAGGTGGGGCAGTACTGCAGGCTCGAATCGGCGAAAGACACCTCCCGGATCAGGTCGCCACACACCGGACAGGGCAGGCCCGTCCGGTTGTGCACGACGAGCCCGGCCTTCTTCTCCGCCTTCAGGCTGGCCGCACGCTGGCCGACAGCCTTCTCGACGGCACCGGCGAGGACCGTCCGCGTCGCCTCGTACAGCCGGGCCACCTGGTCGTCCGTCAGCCGCGCGCTGATCGCGAAGGGTGACAGCTTCGCGCGGTGCAGAATCTCATCGGAGTACGCGTTGCCGACGCCGGCGATGACCTGCTGATCGGTGAGCACGCCCTTGAGCTGGCCCCGCTGCGCCCGGATCGCCGCGGCGAAGCCGTCCAGGTCGACCCCGAGCGCGTCGGGCCCGAGCCGGGACACGCCCGGCACGAGGCGCGGGTCCGTCACCAGGTAGGCGGCGAGCCGCTTCTGGGTGCCGGCCTCGGTGAGGTCGAAGCCGCTGCCGTCGTCGAAACGCACCCGCAGCGCGATCGGCCCCTTGCCGGGCTTGAGCGGCGTGGCGCCCAGCGCGTCGCGGTAGTGCAGCCACCCCGCGCGCGACAGGTGGATAACCAGGTGCAGGTCGGAAAACTGCAGGTCAAGGAACTTGCCGTGGCGACCCGTGCCGGTGATCTCGCGGCCGTGCAGGGCGGTGGGCGGCGGGTCGTACGTCTTCAGGGCGCTGATCGCCGCGATGTCGACGCGTTCCACGCGCCGTCCCACGACCCGCTCGCGGAGGTCCGCGGCGAGCGCCTCGACTTCCGGCAACTCGGGCACCCGACCACGGTACCCGGCCGGGGCGGTACGTTACGGCCGTGAAGGTGGTCATCGCGCACAACCGCTACCGCGAGGCGCTCCCGTCCGGCGAGAACGTCATCGTCGACGCCGAGATCTCCCAGCTCCGCGCGGCTGGCGTCGAGGTGCTGCCGTTCCAGCGCGCCTCCGACGGCATCGGCGCGCTGCCGCTGCTGGACAAGGCGCTGCTGCCGCTCTCACCGCTCTACAACCGCCGCGCCCAGGCCGACCTGGCGGACCTGATCCGACGGGAGCGCCCCGACCTGCTCCACCTGCACAACCCGTACCCGCTGCTGTCACCGTGGGTGATCCGCACCGCGCACGCGCACGGTGTGCCGGTGATCCAGACCGTGCACAACTACCGTCAGGTGTGCGCCTCCGGGCTGTACTTCCGTGACGGCCACATCTGCACCGACTGCAAGGGGCGCGCGTTCGGGCTGCCCGCCGTGATCCACTCCTGCTACCGGGGCTCGAAGGCGCAGAGCGCGGCCATGGCGACAGCGCTCGCCGCGCACCGGGGCACGTGGCGCTCCGTCGACCGCTACATCGCCCTGACCAGCGCCATCAAAGACCACCTCATCGAGTACGGGATCCCCGAGGCGAACATCTCGGTCAAGCCCAACGCGATCCCCGACCCGGGACCGGCGCCGACCACGGCCGGGGAGGGCTTCCTCTACGCCGCCCGGCTCAGCCCGGAGAAGGGCCTCGGCCTGCTGCTGGACGCCTGGCGCCGGCACCCGGACGGGGCGCTGGGACAGCTGCGGATCGCCGGGGACGGCGAGCTGCGCCCGCTGGCGGAGGCGGCGGCCGCAGAGCGGTCGGACGTGACCTACCTCGGCGTCGTGCCGCGCGAGGAGATGAGCGCCCAGCTCCGGTCCGCGGCGGTGTTCCTGGCGGTGCCGACCTGGCATGACGTGCTGCCGACCGCGATCATCGAAGCGCTCGCCAACGGGCGTCCCGTGCTGGGCACGGACGTGGGTGGTGTGCCGTTCCTCGTGGGCGCCGACCAGCGGCGCTTCCCTGAGGGAAGCAGAGCAGGGCTCTGCTTCCCCGGAGTAGGCGGGTGGGTGGTCGCCCCCGAGGCGGGTGCCCTCGCGGAGGGGTTCGCTGTGGCCCGTACCCAGGCAGGTTCTTTCGGCGACGCGGCGCGCAAGCGGTACCTGGAGATGTTCCACCCCGAGGTGGTCACGGGGCGGCTGCTGGAGATCTACCGCGAGGTCAGCGCGGCGCGGCCCGCAGGGCGGCGCGCGCGCTGAACACGATGCTCGCGAAGAGGAACAGCGTGTTCACCGCCGTGAAGAAGATGACCGGGATGACGGTCCACTTCGGAACGAAGATGAGCACCAGTGCGAACAGCGTGATGACCGCGCCGTAGTCGCGGACGAGCTTGACCAGGCGCACCGGCAGCGACCGGGACGTCACCATGCTCGCGGCGGCGGGGCCCGACTGCATCACCGACGTGATCAGGTTGACCATCCAGCTGCCCGCGAACAGCGCCACGAGCCACAGGGGCGTGTCGCCGCGTTGCGCCAGCATCACCGAACTGACGGCCGTGACCAGGCCGATCTGCGCCGCCACGTCGCACAGCACGTCGACCCGACCGCCCGCCGCGCTCTGCCGGCCGCTGACCCGGGCGAGCTGACCGTCGGCGCAGTCGAGCATGTAGGCGACCTGCCAGCCGATCAGCGCGAGCACGCCGGGCAGCCAGATCGGCACGTCGCCATCGGCAGCCGGGCGGGCCAGCGCGATCACCGCGATGCTGGCGCCCAGGCCCAGGACGAGGTTGGTCAGCGTCAGCGTGGTCGGCGCGGTGCCCCGGCGGAAGCCCGCGCGCGCGAACAGCGCCCCGCCCCACTGGTGGAAGCCCTCGCTGACCAGGCCGCCGCCGCGGTTGGTGCGGTAGAAGTCGCGCACCGAGGGAACGGGGGGGTTCACTGGCGCCTCAGTCGCCGACAGCATCGACGTACTCCTTGACGGTCGCGAGGGCATCGTCGAAGCCGAGACCGACGTGCTCCAGGATGGTGTAACGATCGGGCCGGGTGCCCGGCGCGCGCACCACCGCCTCGGCGAACTGCGCGGGGCTCAGGCCCAGGTCGCCCGGCACGCGGGGCAGGCCGTGCCGGCCGAGCGCGTCACTCAGCTGGGTGAACCGCCCGCCGTCCTCCAGGCCCCGGCTGACCCGCAGGAAGGTGCAGAACAACGCCCCCAGGCCCACCTGCTCGCCGTGCGCGGCGGTGTGCGGGAAGAGGTGGTCGATGGCGTGGGAGATCTCGTGACAGCCGCCGGAGGAGGGCCGGCTGGACCCGCACACGGACATGGCCAGGCCACCGAGGACAAGAGCCTCCGCGAGTACCCGCAGGAAGTCGTCCTGCGTGCTGTCGTCGGCCCCGGTGCCGATGCGGCCCGGGTGGTGCAGCAGCGCCTCGGCGCCGGTGCGCGCCAGGGTCAGGGCGAGGCCGTCGAGCGGCTCCTGCCGGACCCGGTTCGCCAGCTCCCAGTCGGCGACCGCGGACAGGTTGCTCAGCGCGTCGCCGATGCCGGCGCGCGTCTGCCGGCGTGGGCCGGCGACCACGAAGTCGAGGTCGACCACGACGGCGATGGGGATGTGCACGCCGTAGGAGCCCTTGCCGCCGCCGTGGTCGAGCGAGGCCACCGGGGAGGCGATGCCGTCGTGGGCCAGGCTCGTCGCGACGCTCACCATGGGCAGCGCGTACCGGGTGGCGGCGTACTTTGCGGTGTCGATGGTCTTACCGCCGCCGATGCCGACGACGGCGTCGTACGAGCCGCCGCGGATCTTCTCGCCGAGCTCCAGCGCGGCCTCGACCGACCCGCCGCTGACCGTGAACACGTCGGCCCCGCCGAGGCTGGGCCGCAGCAGGTCGGCGATCCGGTCGCCCTGGCCGGGCCCGACCACGATCGCCACGTCCCCGCCGGCCGAGATGCGCCGGTCGGCGAGGATCTGCCCGAGCGCGACCACCGCGCCGCGCCGGATGTCGATGGCGAGGGGCGTGGTGACCGTACGCGCTAATAACGGCACCCGATCACTCCCCGTAGGTGCAGGCGATCTCGCGGGCCCGGGCGAGGTCGTCGTGGTTGTCGACCTCCACCCAGTCGAGCTTACCGAGGCTGACCGTCTGGATCTTGCCGCCCCGGTCGGCGAACAACTGGTAGCCGTCCTCGTAGTAGAGGTGCGGCTCGGCCTTCCAGACCGTCTCCAGCGCGTTCGTCAGGTCGGCGGCGGCGTGCGCCTCGATGAGGGTGATGCCGATGTGCTCGCCCGACGCGTCGGCCGGGTCCATCAGCTTGGTGATCTTCAGGAGGCGCCCGTCGGCGTCCGTGATCACCTTCATCTCCTCGTCGGCGAGGCTCTTCTGGTCGTCGAGGGCCACGTAGATGCCGGCGTCACCGGTCTGGCGGGCGGCCAGCAGGGTGCGCTGCACGCTCACCGGGTGCACAGTGTCCCCGTTGACCACCAGGGCACCGTTCGCGTACGCCTCCCGGGCGAGCCAGAGCGAGTAGCAGTTGTTCCACTCCTCGGCCTTGTCGTTGTGGATGAAGGTCAGGCGGACGCCGTACTCCTTCTCGAGACGGTCCTGGCGCTCCGTCACAGCCTCCGCCGCGTACCCGACGACGACCGTGATGTCGCGCAGACCGACCTCGGCGAGGTTGCGCAGGGCGATGTCCAGGATCGTCGTCGCGCCGTCGACCTCCATCAGTGCCTTCGGCACGTGGTCGGTGTACGGGCGCAGGCGGCGCCCGGCGCCGGCGGCGAGAACGAGTCCGATCATCAGGTTTCCTTCATCTGGATGCCACGGAGGGGATACGTGGGTGAGGACAGGGTAACGGACCGGTGAACGGGCACGGGTGTGAGCAATCCTGCGCGACCCTAGGGCCTATCCGTCGCGAATGAACTGAACTCTTGAGAGTTGCCCTCCTCCGGGTCACTATGGCCGTACCGTGCGTTCGGAGGGGTGATGCGTATGCAGGTCCGTGACGCTATGTCCAAATCCGTGCTGATTGTCGGTCCCGACCACACGCTGCGCCAGACAGCGCAACTGATGTCAGCCCGGCGCGTCGGGTCTGCGATCATCGAGGATCCCGACGGCGAGGGTGTCGGGATCATCACCGAGCGCGACATTCTCAACGCTCTCGGCGCCGGGCTGGATCCGGACGTCGAGCGTTCCGCGGGACATATCACGTGGGAGGTCGTCTACGCCGGGCCCGACTGGACCCTGGACGAGGCGGCCGCCGCGATGGTCCGGGGCGGCTTCCGGCACCTGGTCGTGCTCGACGGCGACGATGTCCTCGGCATCATCTCGGTCCGGGACATCATCCGCGTCTGGACCGGCAAACCGGTGGCCGCGGCCGCCTGACCCGATACAGCGATGGCGGCCGTCCGACGTGCCAGACGCCCGCCATCAGCTGGGGGTCTCGCGAAGGGTCAGCTGGGTCTGCCGTAGCTGTGGATGCTGCCGGGCCCGCCTATCTCCGCCATGCGGACATAGTCGCCCGAGGTCGGGGCGTGCATGACCTTGCCGTCCCCGACGTAGATGCCCACGTGGGCCAGACCGTTGTAGAAGACCAGGTCACCGACCTGCAGGTTGGCCCGCGTCACGGATTTGATCGACGAACGCTGCGAGGCGGCGTTGTGCGGCAGGTAGACGCCCACCTGTTCCCACGCCCGCATGGTGAGCCCGGAGCAGTCGTAGCTGCCCGGCCCGTCGGCGCCCCACACGTACGGCTTGCCGGCCTGGCTGCAGGCCCACTTCGCGGCCTTGTAGCCCTTCGTCGGCAGGACCTCGGCGGGACACGGCCACGGCCGGTAGTTGCCGAGCGTGCCCGTGGTGCCGTAAAGCTTGCGGCGCAGCGCCTGCAGCTCGGCGAGCTTCTTCTCGATCTCCTTGGTCTTCTTCAGGAGTTCCGCGTCCTGCGCCGCGAGCTTGGCGACGATGTCGTCCAGCGGGGCCTTCTGCTTGTCGTACTTCGCCTTGAGCTCGGAGACGCCGGAGATCTGCCGCTGCTGCTCGCGGGCCAGCTGGTCGAGCAGCGACAGCTGGTCGGCGAGGTGGCCCGGCTCGCCGCTGGAGAGCACCGCATTGATCGCGCTCGCCTGGCCGCCCTTGTAGATCTGGGCCGACACCACGCCGATGCGGATCTGGGCGAGGTCGACCTGCCGCTCCAGCGGATCGATCTTCTTCTGGAGCGCGGCGAGCTTCGCCTTGTTCTTCTTGTACTGCTCGTGGATCTTGTTGTAGTGCTCGATCTCCGGCTCCGCCTCGTTCCAGAGCTTGGTGATCTGCTTCTCCACGTCACCGACGCTCGGATCGGCCGCGTGGGCGCGGGCGCTGGAGGAGAGCACAAGTGCGACGGCCGCCATCGAGGCGACGGCGACGCGCAAGGGTCTGTGGACGCGGGCGGGGGTGGCCACGACGAACCGACTCCTTCTTCCCTCACCGCCGACCGGGTTAGCTGACGGGTTCGGGCGGGAAGAGCAGGCCCTACCGCGGGGGAAGCCGCGGATTCACCCCATCTGACACCAGGTGGGTCCCCGATTCGTCTCGCGACGATTAGGCGGCATCCGACCGCGGCCACCGGGAGGTCAGCCTCGTCACAGCCGGACGGTCCTTCACATTAGGGAGTCGCCGCCACGCCCGCAACCCGTCGGATACGCATGAATGATTTTCGATGGAATTCAAAAAGCGTTGCAGCACAACGGGTGTAGCGGGTGGTCGCAATGCGTGAGCGAACGGTGTCACGCGGGTAGCGGTTGGATCACCCCGAGTAGATCGTGCAGGGTCACCACGCCCAGGGGCGCGTGCCCGTCACTCACGAGCACGATGTGCCGGCGCTCGCGGCGCATCGCGATGAGCAGCTCCGCGAGGGACCGGTCGGGTGGGACCACGGCCAGCGGGCGGATCAGCTCGCCGTCGATCGGCAGCCGCCGGTCCGGACCACTCACCCCGAGAACATCTTTGACATGCACAAATCCGAGTACGCGCCGCGACGCCCGACCCACGACGGGGAACCGGGAGCGCCCCGAGAAGGTCGCCAGCACCTCCAGTTCGGCGGGCGACACGTCCTCGGGCACCGTCGTCACCGCCGACCAGGGCAGCAGGGCGTCGCCGGCCGTCCGCCGGTGCAGCGCCAGGGCGCCGGTGATCCGCTCGTGCTCCACGGGCGCGAGCAGGCCCTCGGTGCTCGCCTGCGTCACCAGGTTCGCCAGTTCCTCGGCCGTGAACACCGTCTTCACCGCGTCCGCCGACTCGATGCTCCAGATCTTCAGGATCGTCTTCGACAGCCACTTCATCGCGACGAGGAGCGGCTTGGTCAGCAGACAGAAGCCGAGGAACGGCGGGCCCAGCACCAGCACGGCCCGCTCCGGGCCGGCCAGCGTGATGTTCTTCGGCACCATCTCGCCCACGACCGTGTGCAGGAAGACCACGATGCCCAGGGCCAGCACGAACGCGACCGGGTGCACGGCGGCGGCCGGCAGGCCGATCGCCTCGAACGGCGCCTCCAGCAGATGCGCCAGGGCGGGCTCGGCGAGCGCGCCGAGGCCCAGCGAACAGATCGTGATGCCCAGCTGCGCGCCGGCGATCATGAGCGGCACCTGGTTCATCGCCCGCAGTGCCAACCGGGCCGCCCGGCTGGTCGCCGCGAGCGGCTCCACCACCGTGTGCCGCGAGGCGATGACCGCGAACTCGCTGCCGACGAAGAACGCGTTGCCCAGGAGAAGAAGGACACTGATCAACAGGCTCATTTGTCCTCCTCCTCGTCGTCGAGGGCCTGCGGGCCGACGACCAGGACCTGTTCGACGCGGCGGCGGTCCACGTCGACGACCGTGAACTCCCAGCCCAGCTCCTCGACCGTCTCCCCGCCGGCCGGGATGTGCCCCAGCCTCGCCATGAGAAAACCGGCAAGCGTCTCGTACGGCCCTTCGGGAATGCGGAAGCCCGTCAGCTCGGCCAACTCGTCCTCGCGCAGCACCCCGTCGACCAGCCAGCGCCGCTCGCGCGTCGCCGCCGTGACCTCCGAACCCGGGCCGGCCACGTCGGCGAGGCGCGGGCGCTCCGGCGCCTGCTCGGCCAGGTCGTACTCGTCGGTGATCTCGCCGACCAGCTCCTCGACCAGGTCCTCGATGGTGACCACGCCGTCCGTCCCGCCGTACTCGTCGACGACGATGGCCAGGTCGCTGCCGCCCGCGCGCAGCGTGGCGAGCACGCCGTCGAGGTCCAGCGACTCCGGCACGAGTACGGGCTCACGGGCGACCGTCCGCACCAGGGTCGTCTCGCGGGCCGCGATGGGGATCGTCAGCGCGTCGATCACGGTGACCACGCCGACCACCTGGTCGAGCGTCTCCTCGAACACGGGGAACCGGCTGTAACCGGACGAACGCGCCGTGGCCAGCACCGCCGCGACGGTCTCGTCGGCCGCCACGGCCAGGACGTCCACGCGGGGCGTCATGGCCTCGGCCGCGCGCTTGTCAGCGAACCGGATGGTCCGCTGCAACAGGACCGCGGTCTCGTGCGGCAACGCGCCCGCCTTCGCCGAGTACGCCGCGAGCAGGCCCAGCTCCTCCGGCGACCGGGCGCTGGCCAGCTCCTCCTGCGGCTCGATGCCGAACCGGCGCACGATCCAGTTCGCCGAGTTGTTCAGGCCCAGGATCAGCCACCTGAACATCGCCGAGAACGCCCGCTGCGGCCCGGCCGTCAGGCGGGCGGTCGGCATCGGCCGGGCCAGCGCGACGTTCTTCGGCACCAGCTCGCCGAAGAGCATCGAGAGCAGGGTCGCCAGGGCGAGCGCCAGGAAGTGCGCGACGCCCTCCGTGGCGCCCCCGGCGATCGGCTCGACGAGCGGCGCGAACAGCTTCGCCAGGGCCGGCTCGGCCAGGTAACCGGTCAGCAGGGCGGTGATCGTGATACCGAGCTGGGCGCCGGACAGCTGGAACGACAGCTGCCGCAGCGCCTTGCGGACCGTACGCGCCTTCGCGTCGCCGGCGGCGACCAGCTGGTCGACCTCGGCCCGGTCGACCGTCACCAACGAGAACTCGGCCGCCACGAATCCGGCGTTGCCGGCCGTGAGCAACGCGAACGCCAGCAACGGCAGGATGGTTTCGACGAACACCCGGTCCCCTCGATTCGACCCGAATTCTCGCATGTACCCGCTACGCGCCCACCGGCACCACCTGCCACCCCGACCTGCCCCTCCCCGCGCGGCGCCCCCGCTCACCAAGGGCTGACCGCCGGCGGCACCACCCGCTCGTGCCCGCCAAGGGGGTCGCCTTTGGCAGTGCGTCGCCGTGCGGGTGCCGGCTCCAGCGCAACATGTGCACTGGTGGCGAAGCACGCCCGTCCCCACCCCGCCACATGTGCACAGTGGGCGAGTCGCGCTCGAGCGACAGCGCGCATCGGGCACCACGGTGCGGGTTCGCCGCTACGAACGATGGGCGGGTAGCGATCTAGGCCGATTTGGCGATTGCCATCGTCGGATTCACCCGGAATGCTGGCCCTCTAAGGCGTTCGGAGGGTACGGATGCAGATGTTCGTCGGCGGGGCATTGCTCGCCGTGTTTTTCGGCATGATCGTCGGTTCCAGCTTCACCCGCGCCAAGCGGGCCCGGAAGGACTACGTCGCCGGCGTCAAGGCCGTCCCGACGCTGCGCCGCACGCAGTTCAAGGAGCTGCGCCGGGCCGGCAAGTTCGGCATTCTCGCCGCCGGCGTGGTGCTCGCCCTCGTCTTCGCCGCCATCCGCTGGGACGAGAAGTAGCCGGGCTCAGCGCAGCGGCGCGCTGATCAAGAGTCGTTGGTCAACGGCGGCCAGCAACGGTTGCGCCAAGGGACCCACCAGGTCCTCGACCCACGGTCGGATCGCGGCGTGAAAGCCCATGAGGTCCTGCTGAACGGCGTGCAGCAGGACGGGCAGGTCCGCACGCGCGATGTCGATATACGGCGTGGCGGGATCGAAGGGCCCTTCCGCCGGCGCGTGCCCGCCGTCCGACCAGACCCGCACGGTCGGGCCGCGGTGCTCCACGAACGGGGTGGGGCTGTGTCCCAGGTCGATCTCGTAGCCGGCCACCACCCGCTGCCAGTCACGCCACTCGCCGAGGTCAGCGCAGCAACCGGGGTCGATGACGCACTCGCCCTTCGTCATGCGCAGGCCCCCGGCGACGAAGGCGTCATCGAGCGCGAGATACGCCTCGACCGCCGCCGCCGGTTCGGTGGCGGTGACCGCACCGTCGTCCCCGGTCGCGGCCGGCCCGATCAGCGCCCACAGAACGGCGCCCGATTGGCCCGGGGTCGGCATCCGCGGCACCGGCACGTAGAACTCATCCTGCTCAACGACCCAGAACGGGCAGTCGAAGGACCAGCGCTCCACGACCGGCGTCAACCGGATCAATGATCAGCCCTTGATCGAGCGGAGCAGCACGCTCGCGACGTCGATGACCTCGACGGAGTCGGGGGCGGCGCCGGTGGACTTCTTGGCGGTCACGCCGTCGCCGAGCATCGTGGCGCAGAACGGGCAGCCGACCGCGATCGTGTTGGCGCCGGTGGCCAGCGCCTCCTCGACGCGCTCGATGTTGATGCGCTTGCCGATGCGCTCCTCCATCCACATGCGCGCGCCGCCGGCGCCGCAGCAGAAGGAGCGCTCCGAGTTGCGCGGCATCTCGGTCACCGGCGCGACGGAGCCGAGGACCTCGCGCGGCGGCGTGAAGACGCGGTTGTGCCGGCCGAGGTAGCACGGGTCGTGGAAGGTGACGCCGCCGTCGATCGGCTGCACGGGGGTCAGCTTGCCGGTGGCGACCAGGTGCGACAGCAGCTCGGTGTGGTGCACGACCTCGCCGGTCCAGCCCACCTGGGCGTACTCGTTCTTGAGGGTGTTGAAGCAGTGCGGGCAGGTGGCCACGATCTTCTTGGCACCCGCCTCGTTGAGCGTCTCGGCGTTCTGCTGGGCGAGCATCTGGAAGATGAACTCGTTGCCCATGCGGCGGGCCGGGTCGCCAGTGCAGGTCTCGCCCTCGCCGAGGATGGCGAAGCTGACGCCGGCCTCGTTCAGCAGCGTCGCGACCGCCCGGGTGGTCTTCTTGGCCCGGTCCTCGAACGCGCCGGCGCAGCCGACCCAGAACAGGTACTCGAAGTCGTCGACCTCGCCGACGACGGGCACCTCGAAGTCGAGGCCCTTGGTCCAGTCGGCGCGGGTCTGCGGGGGCGCGCCCCACGGGTTGCCCTTGTTCTCCAGGTTGCGCAGCATGACGCCGGCCTCGCTGGGGAAGTTCGACTCGATGAGCACCTGGTAGCGGCGCATGTCGACGATGTGGTCGACGTGCTCGATGTCGACGGGGCACTGCTCGACGCACGCGCCGCAGGTGGTGCAGGACCAGAGCACGTCGGGGTCGATGACGCCGCCGGCGGAGGCGTCGCCGATCAGCGGCCGGTCGGCCTCGGCGAGCGCCAGCACGTTGACGCCGGCGAGCTGCTCCGCGGTGCCCTTCTCCTCCCCGGTCAGGTCCTTGCCGCCGCCCGCCAACAGATAAGGAGCTTTGGCGTACGCGTGGTCGCGCAGGCTGAGCACGAGCAGCTTCGGCGACAAGGGCTTGCCGGTGTTCCAGGCGGGGCACTGCGACTGGCAGCGGCCGCACTCGGTGCAGGTGGTGAAGTCGAGCAGGCCCTTCCAGGTGAACTGCTCGACCTGGTTGACGCCGAACTGGTCCTTCTCCGGGTCGGCCTCCTCGAAGTCGAGGGGCACGCCGCCGCTCATCATCGGCCGCAGACCGCCCAGCGCCGGCTTGTCGGCCGTACCGGAGCGCTTGAAGAAGATGTTGAAGAAGGCGGAGAAACGGTGCCAGGCCACGCCCATGGTGGGGTTGAGGCCGATGACGATCGCCCAGGTCATCGAGATGATGATCTTAATGCAGGCGACCACCGTGACGGCCGTGAGGCTGGCGGGCAGGAGGTTGCCGAGCGCGTGGCTGACCGGCGCGGCCCAGGTCGGGAAGGGTAGCTCGTCGGCAGCCGCGAGCAGGCCCCGGATGATCAGGCCGCACATCAGGACGAGCAGGATGATCCACTCGACGAAATAGCCCTGCCACATGGTGGAGCCGGTGAACCGGGACTTGCCGCGGCTCGGCCGGTTGATGAGCCGGACCGCCATGAGGTAGAGGATGGCCGGCACCGCGAGCACGCTGAAAACCTCGGTGACCAGGCCGTACACGCTCCAGGCGCCGATCAGCGGAATGTGCGCGGTCGGCTCGACCACCTCGAAGTACGCCCCGACGACCAGCGTCGAGAGCAGCACGAAGCTCACCATGACGAACCAGTGCGCCACGCCCACCGGGGTCCACTTGAGCATGCGGGTGTGGCCCACGATCTCGGTGAGCATGGCACCGGTGCGCCGGCCCTTGTCCGCGAACCGCTCGGGGTCGGGCTGGCCGAGCTTGATCACCGCGATCATGCGCCGGACGGCCCGGACCACGAGCACGATCGCGGCCACGGTGACCGCGACCGCGAGCACGGTGGCGACGATCTGGACCGCACCCATGGTTGAGCCTCCTGCGCTACCGGAAAGTGCTGAGCCTACCGCTTCTAGTTACCCACGAGTAACCAGAAGGTGCGCCCTTGAAAGAAGGGGCAGACCACACCTTATCGGTACGCCGAGCCGGTCAGCGCCAGCGGGTGAACATCACCAGGGCGGCGACCATCGCACCGAAACCGATGAGCAGGTTCCAGTAGCGCAGCTCGTACAGGAAGTTGAAGCTGTCGCCGAAGTCGGCCCAACCGCTGGACAGGTAGTAGACCACCAGCCAGACGATGGCGAACACCACGAGACCGAGCGCGGTCCCGGCAACCCACGGCGGGCTCGGCTTGTGGGCCGCGGCCGTGGACTGCGGGCGCATCTCCGGCGGCGCAGTGTAGACCTTCTTCTTGCGAACTGATGACTTAGGCACGGGCTCTCCTGAGGGACATCGGAGACCATATCCATGACCGCCGAGGCGCCCTGTGAATAATGGTTGAGGGCTAGCGTAATGGCAGCGCGTCCGCCACGGCCAACCGGGCGTCACGTCGGTGTGCCTGAGCTGGTCCTGAGGGATGGAAGAGAGTGTGTTGGAGTACACATCCGCGCGTGGCGCCACCTGGCGCGAGGCGGCGAAGCGGGCCGGACGCGTGCTCCTGCCCCGCCGCCGGCGGCCCGGCTGGTCACTCCTCGTCCCACTGATCGCGCTGCTCGCCGGGCTCCTCATGACCACCACGGCGCACACCGCCGCCGGCACCGCCCTGCGCGACGACCGGGGGCCGGAGCTGACCCGGCTCATCGAGGAGCGCCGCAAGCAGGTTGCCGCCGGCGAGGCGCAGGCCGCCTCGCTCCGGGCCGACATCGACGCCCAGACGGGCGCGCAGGCCGGCTCCGACTCCGGCATCGCCGAGCAGCGCGCCCGCGCGAACGCGCTCAAGCAGGAGGCCGGCTTCACCGCGCTGCACGGCCCCGGCCTGACCGTTCGCCTCGACGACGCGCCCCGACGACCTGACGGCAGCGTGCCGGCCGGCGCGGACGTGGACGATGTCGTCGTGCACCAGCAGGACGTCCAGTCCGTCGTCAACGCCCTGTGGGCCGGCGGCGCCGAGGCCATGACGATCATGGACGTACGGGTCATCTCCACGAGCGCGGTCCGCTGCGTCGGGAACACCCTGCTCCTGCACGGCCAGGTGTACTCGCCGCCGTTCGTGGTCAAGGCGATCGGCGACCCCAACGCGATGCGGCGGGCCCTGGAGGTCTCCGACGGCGTGCTTGCGTTCGCCGACGCGGCCCGGCTCTGGGGCCTCGGCTACGACGTCTCCACGCAGGGGGACATCACCGTCCCGGCGTACTCGGGGTCGGTCGACCTGGATCATGCCCAGGTCGCCGGTTAGGCTCCAGCATGCCTCCGACCACGTATTACGCCTCCCGACGCATCGGCGACGATGATCCGGAGCCGGTTTCGGCCCCGGTGTCGGAAACCGCCGGGCCGCCGGCGCGCACCCGTGGTGACGTGGTCCGGACCGGGGTGCGGACGCTCGGTGAGCTTCTCATCACAGCCGGCCTCGTGCTGCTGCTCTTCGCGGCGTACGAGATCTGGGGTAAGGCCGTCATCGTCCAGCAGCACCAGAACGACCTGGACAAGCAGCTCGCGCAGATCTGGGGCGACTCGGGCGACCCGAGCCACGGCCCGACCACGGCCGCGCCCAGCGCGGGCAAGGCGCCGCCCGGTTGGGCCATCGCGCGTCTCTACATCCCGAAGCTGAAGAAGCACTGGGTCGTGGTCGAGGGCGTCAGCCTCGCCGACATCAAGTGGGCGCCCGGGCACTACCCGAAGAGCGCCAAGCCCGGCGAGCTGGGCAACTTCGCCGTGGCCGGCCACCGCAGCCCGGCGATCTTCTGGGATCTGGACAAGATGAACGTCGGCGACGAGATCGTCGTCGAGACGCAGACGACCTTCTACACGTACCGGGTGACCACCCGGAAGATCGTCAAACCCACGGACGTCAACGTGGTCGCTCCCGTGCCCGGCCATCCCAACGAGAAGCCCGACACCGCGATGCTCACCATCACCACCTGCGACCCGAAGTGGGACAATTACCACCGCCTGATCGTCCACGCCGTACTCAAGGGCAGCTCGCCCCGCAAGGACGGCCTCCCCGAGGCCCTGAGGAGCTGATCATGTACAGCTGGATCTGGCGCAAGCTCCCGTTCGGACTTCCGGGCAAGATCACGGGATCTGTGTTGCTCACCGTCATCTCGGTTGCGATCCTGTGGTTCTGGGCGTTCCCTGCCGTGGAGCCCCTTTTGCCGTTCGACGACGTCCAGGTCGAGCAGTCCGGGGACACTCCGGCCTCGCAGAACCCGGACATCGTCGACCCGTCAGCTACGCCGAGCCACCGTTGAGGACTCCCATGCGCGTACTCGTGATCGACAACTACGACAGCTTCGTCTACAACCTCGTGCAGTACCTCGGCCAACTCGGCGTCGAGTGCGACGTGCGGCGCAACGACGAGATCTCCGTGGCCGAGGTCGGCGCCCTGCGCCCGGCCGGGGTCCTGCTGTCCCCGGGGCCCGGCACCCCGGCCCGCGCCGGCATCTGCCTCAACCTCATCAAGGAGTACGCGGGCCAACTGCCGATCTTCGGGGTGTGCCTCGGCCACCAGGCGTTCGGCGAGGCGTTCGGGGCCACCGTCACCCGGGCCCCCGAACTGCTCCACGGCAAGACGTCCGAGGTGTCCCACGACGGCGTGGGCGTGTTGGCGGGCCTTCCGTCGCCGTTCACGGCGACCCGCTACCACTCACTGGCCGTCGTCGAGTCGACCCTCCCGGACGAGATCGAGGTCACGGGCCGGACGGAGTCGGGCGTCATCATGGCCATGCGCCACCGCACGATGCCGATCGAGGGCGTGCAGTTCCACCCGGAGTCGGTGCTGACCCAGGGCGGCCACCTCATGCTGGCCAACTGGCTCGCCGCCTGCGGCCTGCCCGAGGCGCTGGACCGCGCCCCAGCGCTGGCCGCCGAGGTCGAGACCCGCCGCGTGGCCGCCTTCGCCTGACGGCCGACCCGACCGCCCCGAGGCCTACGTCGGCGGGGCGGTGGGTTCGCTGGACGTCGGCGGCGCGCTGGGCTCTTCCGCCACGCCCACGTAGATCGTGATGGTCGTGCCCTCCTTCAGGATCTCCCCGCCGTCCGGATCCTGGCTGACCACCTTGCCCACCTGGGACTCCTCGTCCGTGGGCCGGTCCTCGACATTGACCTTGAAACCGGCCGTCCGCAGGACGGCGGTCGCCCCGTCCTGCGTATAGCCGATGACGTTGTCGACCTTCTTCATGTTGCCGCGGGAGAGGGATACCGTGACCTTGGAGCCCTTCTGCAGCTCGGTGCCGGGCTTGGGGTCGGTGTCCACGACGGTGCCCTTCTCCTGGGCGCTGTCGATCTCTTTCCACACCGGCTCGAGGCCCCGGCCCTTGAGCTGCTCCTCGGCGTTCGCCTTGTCCGCCTTGAGGATGTTCGGCACAGTCGTCTTCTCGGGACCGACGCAGTAGCGGAGGACGACTTCGGTGCCCTTGTCGACCCGTGTGTTGGGCTCCGGGGACTGGTTGAGCACCTCTTGCAGCGTGCAGCCAGTCTGCTGCAACGCTTCGGGCTTGGGGACGAGGCCAGCCTGTGTCACCTTCAGGTTGGCGTCGTCGATCGGGATGCCGGTGGCCGTCGGGACGACGGCCTTCTTCGGCAGGTTCATGATGATGAGCCCGGCCGTCAGCGCCACCACGGCGAGGATGCCCAGGGCGGTGAGCGCGGCGATCGCCCAGCCGTTGGCCTTGCGGCGGCGGGTGTCGCCGACCCGGGCCGGGATCTGCCGCGTCGCGCCGGTCGGGTTGCGCAGGACCTGCGTCGGCCCGGCCTCGTCCACGGGCAGCACCGGCTCGGCGTGCACCGGGCGGCCGGCGGCCGCGCGCAGCACGTCCGCACGCATCTCGGCGGCGCTCTGGTAGCGGTTGAGCGGGTTCTTGGTGAGCGCCTTGAGCACGATCGCGTCGACTGCCGGCGGCACGTCGCGGTTGCTCAGGCTCGGCGGCTTCGGGTCCTCCCGGACGTGCTGGTACGCCACGCTGACCGGGCTGTCGCCGACGAACGGCGGGTGCCCCGTCATCAGCTCGAACAGCACGCAGCCCGTCGCGTACACGTCGCTGCGGGCGTCGACGGCCTCGCCGCGCGCCTGCTCCGGCGACAGGTACTGCGCGGTGCCGATGACCGCGCTCGTCTGGGTCATGGTGGACGCGCCGCTGGCCAGGGCCCGGGCGATGCCGAAGTCCATGACCTTGACCTGGCCGTTCTGGTTCACCATCACGTTGCCGGGCTTGATGTCCCGGTGGATGATCCCGTGCCGGTGGCTGAACTCCAGCGCGGCGCAGATCTCGGCGGTGAGCTCCAGCGCGCGGCGCGGCTGCAGCCGCCCCTCCGCCGCCAGGACCTCCTTCAGCGTCCGGCCGTTGACGTACTCCATGACGATGTACGGCAGCGACTCGCCGGCCGGACCGCGCTCCTCGCCCGTGTCGTAGACGGCGACGATCGCCGGGTGGTTGAGCGCCGCCGCGTTCTGGGCCTCGCGGCGGAAGCGCATCTGGAAGGTGTCGTCCCGGGCGAGGTCCGCGCGCAGCAGCTTGATCGCCACATCACGGCCCAGACGCAGGTCGCGGCCGCGACGGACCTCGGCCATGCCGCCGTAGCCGAGCAGCTCACCAACCTGGTACCGCCCCCCGAGGAGAGGAGCCTGGGCGGTCATCTCGTCCGTCGTCCTTCGCTGTCGTCCCGCATTGTCCGTACCACTCTGTCAGCCCATCATCGCGAGCGCGCTGATACCCGCCGGCACCGGGCCGTGAGGGTCCACACCCAACGCGCCGGTGTTGTTGTTGGACAGGGCGATCGCCGCACCGATGCAGATGGCGACCACGACGACCGCCACGATGATCGCGATGACCAGGCCCGCGCGGCTGCTCGTCGGCTGCTGCTGTCCCCCGTACTGCTGCTGTGGGTAGCCGACCGGGTAGCCCGCCGGTTGGCCCGGCATCGTCCCGTACGGCTGGCCCGGCGAGGCCGGGTACTGGTTGGCCACGGGCGGGACCGGGACCGCGGCCACACCCGGGGCGACCCGGCCCTGGTAGCCGGCCGGGCTGGCCTGACCGGCCACGGGCATCTGGCCGACGCCCGGCACCTGGCCCGGGGACGCCTGGCCCGGCACCTGACCGGCCGCGACCTGACCGGGCGGCAGGCCCGGCGAGACCACGCCCGGGGAGACCTGACCGGCGCTCGGCTGCCCGGGCACGCCCGGCTGACCGCCGCTGACCGGCGCGGCACCACCGGCCGGGGCACCACTGACGTGCACCGGCGTGCCGGGGGCGACGCCGGCCTGGACCTGGCGGGCCGCCGCGGCGAGGGTGGCCGCCGCGCGGCGGGCCACCGAGGCGAACGCCGCGGCGTCGGGCCAGCGGGCCGTCGGCTCCTTCGCGATCGCCCGCTCCACGATCACGCGGACCGGCATCGGGATGTCGGGCGGCAGCGGCGGCGGCACCTCGCGCACGTGCCGCATCGCGATCTCGAGCGGGTTGTCGCCCTCGAACGGCCGCCGCCCCGACAGGCACTGGTACGCCACGATGCCCAGCGCGTAGATGTCGCTCAGTGGCGTGGCCTGCTGCCCCATCGCCTGCTCGGGCGAGATGTACGCCGCCGTGCCAAGCACCGACCCGGCGGCGGTGAGCTGGGCGGCGCCCACGGCGCGGGCGATGCCGAAGTCGGTGAGCACCAGCGTGCCGTTGGGCCGCACGAGCAGGTTGCCCGGCTTCACGTCGCGGTGCACCACGCCCTTGACGTGTGCGGCGTGCAGCGCCTCGGCGGCCTGCGCCACGAGCGCCATGGTGCGGGCCGGGGTGAGCCGGCCGACCCGGGACAGCGTGCGTGACAGCGCGTCGCCGTCGACGTACTCCATGACCAGGTACGACCCGACGGCGGACTCGCTGCTGTAGTCGTAGATGTCGACCACGCCGGAGTGGTTGATGGTGGCCATCGTGCGGGCCTCGCCGCGGAAGCGCTCGCCGAAGCCCGGCTCCTCCAGCAGCGCCGGCAGCAGCACCTTGACCGCCACGGTGCGGCCGAGCACGTCGTCGACGGCGCGCCACACGTCGCCCATACCGCCGCTGGCGATCCGCTCCTCGAGGCGGTAGCGACCGCCGAGGACCGTTCCTGGACTGATCATCGAGACCTCGCTCGCAGTCGCGTCACTTCAGCGCCGCCTTCAGGACCTCGCCCGCGATGCGGGTCGCCTCGGCACTGCCACCAGAGCCCGCGTTCTGCAGCAGCACCGCGACCGCGATCTTCTTGCCGTCCTTGATAGCGAACCCGATGAACCAGCCGTGGTCGGGCGCGTCGCCGTTCTGCGCCGTGCCGGTCTTGCCGCCCACCTGCACCCCGTCGATGCGGGCGTTGCGGCCGGTGCCGTTTTCGACCACGTTGGTCATCATGTCCCGCAGCTGGGCAGCCACGTCGCCGTTGATGGGCTTGCGCAGGACGCTGGGTTGGGCGTGGTAGACCGCGCGGGCGTCCGCCTGCAGCGTGTCGATGATGTACGGGCGCATCTGGTCGCCCCCGTTGGCGATCGCCGCGGCGATCAGGGCGCCCTGCAGCGGCGACATCTTCACGTCGCGCTGGCCGATGCAGGACTGGGCGAGCGCGGGCCGGTCGACGTTGCCGTCCGGGCCCTCCATCTTGCCGGTCTCGCTGATCGCGACGTTCATCGTGTTCTTCTCGTCGCGCGTGAAGGTCGTCTGCTCCTCGAAGCCGAAGGACTTCGCGGCTTCCTTCAGCTTGTCCGCGCCGAGCTGCTCCACGCCGTAGCGGGAGAACGCCGTGTTGCACGAGACCGTGAGGGCCTGCTTGAGCGTGATGTTCTCGGGGCAGACCACGCCGGGCGCGTTGCGGATCACCTGCTGGGTGTCCGGCGCCTGGTAGCCCGAGCCGCCCTTGAGCACGGTGTCCGGCTTGACGCCGTTCTCCAGCGCCGCCGCGGCAACGACCACCTTGAACGTCGAGCCCGGCGGGAAGATCTCCGAGAACGCGCGGTTGAGCAGCGGCTTGTCCGGGTCCTTCTCCAGCTTGTTGATCTGTTCGCGCACCGCGCCCGAGTCGTGGATCGTGAGTTTGTTCGGGTCGAAGGACGGCGTGGAGGTCGCGGCCAGCAGCGCGCCGGTCGTCGCGTCGAGCGCCACCACCGCGCCGCGGTCGGCGCCGATCTGGTTGTCCCGCAGCTCCTTGTACGCCGTCTCCTGCACGCCCTTCTTGAGCGTCAGCAGGGTGTTGCCGCCGGGCGACTCCTTGCCGGTGAACATCTCGGCGATGCGGTCGTCGAGGAACGAGTCGGCCGTGCCGGCCAGGAAGTCGTTCTCCATCCGCTCCACGAGGGTGGCGCCGAAGTCCACCGACTTGTAGCCGACAACGTGCGCGTACGCCGCGCCGCCCGGGTACTGCCGGAGGTATTTGAGGGTGTCGGTGGTCTCGACGCTCTTCGCCACCGGCGAGCCGTCCACGACGACCTGGCCCCGCGCGCGCTCGTACTCCTGGGCCTGGACCCGGATGTGGTTGTGCGTGTCGTCCGTGCGGTAGTCGTCGGACTTGTAGACCTGCTGCCAGTTGAGGTTGGCGAAGAGCAGGCCGAAGAGCACCATGACGACGACGCCGACCCGGCGTAGCGGCGCGTTCACCGGACGACCTCCGTCGGGATCTCGGCCAGCTTCTGCGGCGGCGCCACGACCCCGCCGCCACCCGAGCCCAGCGTGACCGGCGTGCGGCCCGCGTCGGAGACACGCAGCAGCACGGCGACGAGCAGCCAGTTCGCCATGAGCGAGGAGCCGCCGGCGGACAGGAACGGGGTGGTCTGACCGGTGAGCGGGATGAGCTGGCTGATGCCACCGATGATCACGAAGACCTGCAGCCCCAGCGTGAAGGACAGGCCGCCGGTGAGCAGCTTGCCGAACGAGTCGCGCACGGTGATCGCGGCACGCAGCCCGCGCTCGACGATGAGCAGGTAGACCGCGAGCAGGGCGGTCAGCCCGAACAGGCCGATCTCCTCGCCGAGCCCGGCGAAGACGAAGTCATTGTGTACGGCCGGCAGCACGTACTGGTCGTAGTCCTCCAGGTAGGGCAGGCCGGCGCCCGGCCCGACGCCGAACATGCCGCCCGTGCCGAGCCCGAGCAGCGACTGGACCAGCTGGTAACCGGTGGTGTCGGCGGTCGCGAACGGGTCGAGCCAGATGTTGGCCCGGTCGTAGAAGTTGGCGAACGGCCCGCCGATCGACGCGCCCAGGAAGTACGCGGAGATGGCACCGCCGAAGAACAGCAGCAGACCGATGATGAGCCAGCTGACCCGCTCGGTGGCGATGTAGAGCGTCACCACGAACATGCCGAAGTACAGCAGCGAGGTGCCCAGGTCCTTCTCGAAGATGAGGACCATGAGGCTGACCAGCCAGACGACGAGCACCGGGCCGAGGTCGCGGGCCCGCGGGAAGTCGATACCGGCGATCCGCTTGGCGGCCAGCGACAGCACCTCGCGCTTGCGGACCAGGTAGTACGCGAAGAAGCTGAGCAGACAGATCTTGGCGAACTCACCCGGCTGAATGGAGAAGAACGGGTCGTCCTCGGGGCCGACCTTGATCCACAGCTTGGCCCCGTTGATCGCCGAGAACCGTGCCGGCAGGACCGCCGGGATCAGCACCAGCACGATGCCGACGAGCCCGAGCGTGTACGCGTACCGCGACAGCGACTTGTGGTCGCGCATGAGGAACAGCAGCACCACCGCGCCGACGACCGCGGCCGCCGTCCAGAACAGCTGGCGCACCGAGTCTCCGGTGAACGGGCTCAGGTCCGCGCGCTCGGCGGCCGCCGCGGCGCCCAGGTCGAGCCGGCGCAGGAACGCGACGCCCAGCCCGTTGATCAGCGCTACGGCGGGCAGCAGCACCGGGTCGGCGTACGGCGCGAGCCAGCGGATCGCGAAGTGCATGCCGAGGAAGATCACGAAGGTGGCGCCGATCGGCACCCAGAAGTCGGGGGTGACCTTCTGGATCATGCCGGCCTCGACGGACGCCGAGTACAGGGCCACGACGATCATGGCGAAGATCAGCAGCGCCAACTCGACGTTGCGCCGGGTCCGCGGACGCCGCACCGACCCGGTCGTCACGACCGGGGTCGGCATGGGTACGGCGGGTGCGGTCACAGTCTCGGCTTCCTCACGCTCGGCACGGGCGGCTCGGTCGGACGGGGCATCGGGTCAGCGGACGACCGGCCGGCAGTCGGGAGGTCCGGACGGTGGCGCGTCCGTCGTGGGCGCCGCGGACGCGCTTGCCGTGGGGGCCGTGGTGGCGGCGGCCGGACCGGACGCGGGCGCGCTCGGGGACGCCGTGGGGCACAGCGGGAGAAGATTGCGGTTCTGCGGGTTGAGCAGGTCATCGAGGCGCTGGCGGGCGTCGGAGCGACTGTCGGCCGTGATGCCGTCGCGGACCTCGGCCTGCGCGAAGACGGTCAGGTCCTCGACCCGGATGTTGCTGAGGTAGTCCGTCGTGGAGAGGTCGAAGCCCGCGACCTGGCCCGGGATGCCCCGGAAGATCGCGACCGTGCCGTCCTCGGTCACGCCGACGTAGTACCTCGTCTGGGTGTAGTGCCAGGCGTACCAGGCGCCGCCGCCGATGACCGCGAGGACCACCAGGAGCAGGAGCGTGGTGCGGACCGGGTGGCGCGCGGGGCGCTCCTCGTCGGCCTGGGCCTGCGGCTCCTCCTCCGGCGGCGCGCTGGTGCGCGGCGCCGCGAACTCGGCCGCGCGGGCCGAGGACATGGAGGCGTCGGCGGAGGTGGCCATGCCCCGGTCGGCGGCGGCCGCGCCGGCCACGATGGGCGCCGACTCGACGATGTCCGCGTCGGTGACGTCCACGATGACGACGGTGATGTTGTCCGGCCCGCCGCCGCGCAGCGCGAGCTGGATGAGCCGCTCGGCGCACTGGTCGGGGTCCGCGTACTCCTTGAGGGTGGCGGCGATCGTCTCGTCGCTGACCACGCCGGACAGGCCGTCGCTACAGAGGAGGTAGCGGTCGCCCTTGATGGCCTGGCGCACCGAGAACTCGGGGTCCACGTCCCGGCCGTCGAGGGCCCGCATGAGCAGGGAGCGCTGCGGGTGGGTGTTCGCCTCGTCGGCAGTGATCTTGCCCTCGTCGACGAGCAGCTGCACGTACGTGTCGTCGCGGGTGATCTGGGTGAACTGCCCGTCGCGCAGCATGTACGCCCGGGAGTCGCCGATGTGCACCATGCCGAACTTGCTGCCGGCGTGGAGGATGCCGGTCAGCGTGGTGCCCATGCCCTCCATCGCCGGGTTGGCCTCGACGGTCTCCCGGATCTGCTGGTTGGCCGCCTGGACCGCGCGCCGCAGGTCGTCGATCGGGGAGTCCCCGACCGCGTCCTCGTCGAGGTGCGCGAGGTTGGCGATCACGATGTTGCTGGCGACGTCGCCGGCGGCCATGCCGCCCATGCCGTCGGCCACGGCGAGCAGGCGCGGTCCGGCGTAGACGGAGTCCTGGTTCCCGCCTCTGATCAGACCGCGGTCGCTCCGCGCCGCGTAACGCAAGGTCAGTGTCATGGCCGCAGCTCAATAGATGTGCGCCCGATGCGGATCGGCACGCCGAGGGGTACGGGGGTTGGTGCGGTGACCTTGGTGCGGTCCAGATAGGTCCCGTTGGTCGAACCGAGATCCTCCACGAACCACTGCCCGTTGCGCGGCACCAGCCGCGCGTGCCGGGCCGAGGCGTAGTCGTCGGTGATGACGAGGGTGGAGTCCTCGGCGCGGCCGATCGAGATCGCCTGTTCGCCCAGGGTCAACCGGGTGCCCGCGAGGGCACCCTCGGTCACGATGAGGTTGTGCGCGGCACGTCCCCGCTTGACCTTCGCGGGTCGTCCCTGCCCGGACGGAACGCCGACCCCCCGCGGCGCCGCCACGAGCCGGGATGCCCGGCTGCCCGAGAAAAGGTCACGCCTGATCACCCCGACCACTGTGAATACGAAGATCCACAGCAGGACGAGGAACCCGTACCGGGCGACCGTGAGGACGATTTCGGGCAAGGCGGTTAGCCGTCCACTCGGAACGTGAGGGTGGTCGTTCCGAGCTGGATCATGTCACCCGGATTCAATGCCACGGCGGAGACGCGCTGACCGTTGACCGACGTTCCGTTGGTCGAACCCAGGTCGGTGAGGACCACCTGGGCGCCGTCGAAGTCGATGCGGGCGTGGCGGCGCGAGATGCCGACGTCGGGCAGGCGAAGATTGGCCTGGTCACCCCGACCGATCACCGTGGAGCCGATGGACAACGGGTACGTCCGGCCGTCGCTGGACACGAGGCGGGCGTTGCGCGCCGGTCCACCACCGCCCATGGGCGGTCCGTAGCCGCCGCCGGCCTGCTGGCCCGCGTACGGCCCGCCGCCGTAACCGCCCTGCATGCCCCCCTGGTCGTACGGGTTCGGCGGGGCCATGTCGGCGCCCGTGTAGACCTCGGCGGTGACCCGGAACATGCCCGTGTCGAGGCCGTCCCCCCGCTCGATCTCCACGATCACGTCGCCGTAGACCGTCCAGCCCTGCTCGCCGATGAACTCGGCCTGGGACTGGGCGAGTTCCTGGGCGAGGGCCGCCGCGTAGGGCGCCAGCCGGCTGTGGTCGTAGGGCGAGAGATCGATCACGTAGCGGTTCGGCACGAGCGTGCGCCCACCGGCCAAGATCGCCTTATGGGCCTCCGCCTCCCGCTGCATGGCGTTGAGGATCTCCACAGGGTGGACGACCCCCTTGAACACCTTGGCGAAGGCCCCCTCAACCAGGCCTTCCAAGCGCTTTTCAAAGCGTTGCAGCACGCTCACCGGTCCTCCTCGCTTTCGAGGACATGATGGTATCTGCCCTCTGCACCAGCCGTATGCGCGGCGATCGGCCAGTGCATGCTACTGTCTCCAAGCGCTGTGGCGCGCGGTCTCGACGGACTGGATTTCCCGAACCCGATCGACGACCGCACTGTACGGGGTTTATCCTCTTTCAGGTCACAACGTCCGTCGGGGAAGTGGCGGAATGGCAGACGCGCACGGTTCAGGTCCGTGTGCCCGAAAGGGCGTGGGGGTTCAACTCCCCCCTTCCCCACCAGAACCGTCCGACCCGCAGGGTCGGGCACGAACTGGACATCAAGGCCTCGGCAACCGCCGGGGCCTTGTGGCTTTTTTGTGACCATCGCTGTCGTGAATCCGGCGGTCGGGCGTGTCCGGACGGGCCTGACTAGACTCCTGGCCTGGCGCAGGTCCCGACGAAGGAGGGTTAAGCGTGAGCGTGGCTCTGGTGACCGGCTCGGCCGGCCTGATCGGCTCCGAGGCGGTCCGGCACTTCGCCGGCCTCGGCCTCGATGTCGTGGGCGTCGACAACGACATGCGCAAGCAGTTCTTCGGGGCCGAGGCGTCCACCGCCTGGAACGTGCTCCGGCTCACCAACGAGCTCGGTGAGGCGTACTCCCACGTCGACGCCGACATCCGCGACCGCGACGCGCTGACGGACCTGTTCAAGCGCTATGGCCGCGACATCGCCGTGGTGATCCACACGGCTGCGCAGCCCAGCCACGACTGGGCCGTCCGCGACCCCTTCACCGACTTCGACGTCAACGCCGTCGGCACCCTCAACCTCCTGCAGAACGTTCGGGAGTACGCCCCGGACGCGCCGTTCATCCACTGCTCGACCAACAAGGTCTACGGCGACCGGCCCAACTCGCTCCCGCTCGTCGAGCTGGACACGCGCTGGGAGATCGAGCCGGGACACGCCTACGAGCAGGGCATCAAGGAGGACATGTCGATCGACGCGTGCCTGCACTCGGTCTTCGGCGCCTCCAAGGTCGCCGCGGACGTCATGGTGCAGGAGTACGGGCGCTATTTCGACATGAAGACCGTCTGCTTCCGCGGCGGCACGCTCACCGGCCCGGCCCACTCGGCCACCGAGCTGCACGGCTTCCTCGGCTACGTCATGCGCTGCAACATGGAGCGGCGCACCTACAACCTGTTCGGCTACAAGGGCAAGCAGGTCCGCGACGCCATCCACTCGCACGACGTGGTGGCCGCGTTCGAGGCGTTCTTCCGCAACCCGCGCAGCGCCGCGGTCTACAACCTCGGCGGCGGGCGCCACTCGAACACCTCCAACATCGAGGCGTTCAAGATCGCCGAGAAGATCAGCGGCAATGAGATGGTGTACGACTACCGCGAGGCGAACCGGATCGGCGACCATCAGTGGTGGATCGGCTCGAACGAGGCGTTCTCGCGCGACTACCCGGAGTGGAAGCAGGTCTACGACGTCCCCATGATCATGCAGGAGATCTACGAGGCGAACGTCGAGCGCTGGGTCCCCGGCTCCTGGACCGCCGCGCAGGCCAACACGAACACCCAGGGGTGACGTCGGTGATCGACCAGGGCAAGCGCAACGTGCTGGGCGTCCTCGTCGACGCCATCGACTACCAGGCCGCCGAGGACAAGGTCATCGCGGCCGCCCACGAGCGGCGGCCGCTCGCCCTGACCGCGCTCGCGGTGCACGGCGTGATGACCGGCGTCGCCGACCCCGCCCACGAGGCGCGGCTCAACTCGTTCGACGTGGTCACCCCCGACGGCCAGCCGGTCCGCTGGGCGCTGAACCTGCTGCACGGCGCCGGCCTCACCGACCGCGTCTACGGCCCCGCGTTGACGCTGCGCGTGCTCGCCCGCTGCGCGGCCGAGGGACTGCCGGTCTACCTCTACGGCTCGACCGATGAGACCCTCGGCCGGCTGGTCGCGGCGTTGCGTGAGCAGTACCCGGGTCTGAAGATCGCCGGCCTGGAGGCCTCGAAGTTCCGCGCCGCCCACCCGGGCGAGCCGGCCGAGATCGCCGAGCGGGTCACCGCGTCCGGCGCGCAACTCCTGCTCGTCGGTCTGGGCTGCCCGCGCCAGGAGATCTTCACGCACGCGATGCGCCCGCTGCTCAACATGCCGATCATGGCGGTCGGCGCGGCGTTCGACTACCACGCCGGACAGCTGCGCAACCCGCCCGCGTGGATGCAGGCCCGCGGGCTGGAGTGGCTGTGGCGGCTGGGTCTCGAGCCCCGCCGCCTCTGGCGCCGCTACCTCATCCTCAACCCGGCGTACGTCGCCCGGCTGACGGCCCAGAAGACCCGCCTCTGGCGCGCCAAGCCGGCCGCGCCGACCACGGACCCGGCGCGCACCTTCGCGGTCTGACCCGCCCAGGCACCGCCACCGGCGGGCGTGCCGGCCACCCAGCCCGTCACGGGGTCGCCGTCAGGCGGGCGTGCCGGCCGCCAAGGGGTCTCCTACGGCGCGGAAGCTGACCGCCTCCGCGCCGCAAGCCGCCCTGAGCGCGTATGCCGCGAGCGTGGGGCGCGGTGATCTCGCCAGATGTGCACGCTTAGGTGGGTCGCCCTCCGCCAGCTTCCGCTAGATGTGCGCATCTGGCGGCGGGGACGACCTCGCCGCTCGCCAATGGTGCACATGTGGCGGGCTGAAGCTGTCGCCCCCTCGCCAGATGCTCACATGTGGCGAGCCGAAGCCGCCCGCACCTCGCCAGATGCTCACATGTGGCGAAGAGGGAGGCGCGCAGATCGCCAGCTGTGCAGACAAACACCGCACTAAAACCGCCAAATACCCCCAACGTGCGCCCTCACCACCTGGCCGGGCCAGCGCTGGTCGATGACAATGCGTTTCCGGCGCCGACGCGCATCGGTTCCACGGGGGGCGACATGGCGGGCAGGCGCGACTGGCACGCGAGGCTATGGTGCGGCGTCACCGTGTGCTTCATCGCGGCGCTGTGCGTGTACGACTGGGGCTTCCTGCACATGTTCAGTTTCGCCACGGATTGGGAGGACGTCTGCAGGGCTGCCGGCCAGCCATCGGACGGCAACTACTACCCGCCGTCGCTCTTGCCGTTGTCGAGCAGTGCAACGCGCACTCAGACCGGGTGCCCGGCTACGTGAACCCGACCGTCATCGCGCTGGTCAGCACCTCGGTGGTGCTTGTGCTGGCCACCATCCCCGTCGCGTGGGCGGCGAGGCGGCGCGGCTAGAGCGCCAGGGACGCCAATCGCGCCCGTGTCTGCGCGTCGCAGAGCGCCCCGGCCACCCCGGCCCGGAACGCGTCGACGCCCGACAGGCCCAGCGACGCGGCAGCGGCCAGCTCCCGCCCCAGGTCGGTGCCGAACATGGCCGGGTCGTCGGTGTTGACCGTGCAGGCCACGCCGGCGGCCAGCAGTGCCGGGAGCGGGTGTTCCGACAATGCGGGCACGCTGCGCGTACGCAGGTTGGACGTGGGGCACACGTCCAGCACGACGCCCCGGTCGACCAGTTCGGCGACCACGTCGGGATCCTCCACGGCCCAGATGCCGTGCCGGATCCGGTCGGCGCCCACGTCCAGCGCCTCCCGGACCGACAGAGCCCCGCCGAGCCCGTCGCGCCCCGGCAGCTCCCCGGCGTGCGGCACGAGCCCGAGCCCGCCGTCGCGCGCGATCTCCAGCGCCTTGCGGTACGGCTCCAGCGGCGCCGCGTACTCGTTGCCGCCCAGGCCGAAGCCGACCACGAAGTGGTCCCGGTAGCGCACGGCCTGCCGCGCGCACTCCTCCGCCAGGTCCACCGGCAACTGCCGGTGGATGTCCGGCGTGAAGCGCACCGTCACCCCGTGGCGTGACTCCGCTTCGCGCGCTCCCTCGGCGTACCCCTCGAAGATGTCTTCGAAGCGCAGGCCGCGTTGCACGCGCTCGCCCGGGGAGAAGATGCCCTCCACGTAGACGGCTCCGAAGCTGGCGGCCTCGGCGGCGTAGTCGACCACGATCCGGCGGAAGTCGTCCGCCGTGCGCAGGCAGTTCGTGGTGAGCATCCAGACGTCGATGAAGTGCGCGAAGTCCGTGAACTCGTAGAGGGCTTCCAGCTCGGCGACGGAGGACGCGGGCAGGGTCTCACCGTTGTTGCGGGCGATCTCCAGCAGCGTGTGCGGCCGGATGGCGCCCTCAAGGTGAACGTGCAGCTCGATTGCGGGGACCACTCCGCAAGATTACCGACTGCTCTGGGCGTAGAGCAGTTCAAGTATCGAACGTGCCGCCTCGAACCACCGGTCCAGCCAGTCCGCGGACGGCATGGGGCCCTTGTTGGGCAGTTCGAGGAGCAGGCCGCGCAGCAGCGGATGGTCCGCGAGCGGCATGGCCGGATTGTCCAACCAGGACGGTGGGTCGAACACCGACTCGTCCAGATGCGAGACGCTGGGCAGATGCCCCATCTCCGATACCCTCCCCAGATCAGAAACGCGACCCACGTCCGACAGGGACGGGGCGGGAATGTGCGGCGGCGGCACGTCCAGGACCGACGGCGGCGGGATGCCGGGCAGTCCGTCGAGCCCGGTCAGGGAGCCGTTGCGGCGGCTGTGGTCGGACTCGAAGTCGCCGGCCAGCACCTCCCGGCGCACGCTGCTGCGGAAGCTCGCGAGCGCGTCGGAGTTCGGGTCGCCGTACCGGTCGTCGGTGTCGGAGGAACCGTTTGCGCCGTTCTTCATCGCCACCCCATCGTCCGTGTCGCTGCCTGTTCCGCGTTCCGCGAAAACGCGGAACGCCATCAGGTCCAACGACGCAGTCGACGACCGGGCGACGGTCGGCCGGCAAACGTCACCCGTGTAAGACAAAAGGCAACGGAGCGGCGATGACGTGTGCATCGCCGCTCCGTGAACGCGGAGGTGTGCCAGCCCGGACCGCGCGACTCCGCCGGGCGGGGACACCTGTCAGAGGTCGAACTCGCCGTCCTTCGCGCCGCCGACAAACGCATCCCACTCTCCCGGGGTGAAGATCAGAGCACGCTGTTCCGGGTTCTTGGAGTCGCGCACCGCGATCGCGCCGTCAACAAACGCCACTTCAACGCAGTTGTCCGTCCATGGGCCCGACCGTGTGCTCTTGCGCCACACGGCGCGGCTCAGATCGACGTCAAAGCCCTTGATATTGATGCTCACTGAAGCTCCCTTGCCCTGTCGATGATCAATTTCACCGACTCCTCCGGCGACAGCGCGGTCTCCCGGAGGCGGTCGAAAATAAACGAGTACCGGGTCATTTCGTCGTCCTTCTCCTGGAAGACGCCCCCGGTGGCCATCGTGACGTACGTCATATCCGGGTCGACCTCCTCGGCGAAGCGAAGGATGCAGAACGCCCCTTCCATGCCGGAATGAGCTCCGGCACGGAACGGAAGAACCTGGATCGTGACGTTGGGTCGCTCGGCTTCTGTCGCGAGACGCTCGAGCTGACGCCGCATGACCTCAGCGCCGCCCACGAGGCGGGCCAACACCGCCTCGTCGAGCACCACCCGCAGATCCACGGGTTCGTCCTGCGTCAATAACGACTGACGTTGTTTCCGGATACTGATTCGGCTTTCGATTTCGTCCTGGCTCATATCCGGGTTGCCGACGAGCATGAGGTGTCGCGCGTACTCCGCGGTCTGGAGCAGGCCGGGAACGCACACCACCTCGAAGGTGTCAATCTTGTCCGCGGCGGCCTCGAATCCCACATACGCGCCGGTGAGCACGACGCCGTAGGACTGCCACCACCCCTTCTGCCGCGCCTCGCGGGCGACCTGGACAAGCGACTCGATCTCGCTCTGCGGGGAGCTGTAGATGGTGAGGATGTCGCGGACGTCGCGCGGACTCGCGCCGATCTGTCCGGTCTCGATGCGGCTGATCTTCGACGCCGAGCACTCCAAGCGCTCCGCGACGAATTCGATCGTGAATCCCGACGCGTCGCGCAGTCTCCGCAACTCGGCGCCGAGCCGCCGCCGTCGGGCCGTCGGGCTGCCACGCCTGGCGGTCACGCGTCACCTCCGGGCCCCCGGTGCTCGGGTCCGATGTGGACCGGCACCCCCTCTGTAGATATCCCCGCCGTACCGATCGTTGCTGAGGACAGGAAAGACGAAGCGCGTTCAGTTTGCCCCGCGCTCCACCGCCAATCAAGACTCACGAGTTTTGCCCGATTCGCACAGCGACGGTGTGTTCGGGCCATCACTATGGGTGACACCCCGAGAAACACTCCGTTTGCAACTTGCATTGGGCAATAACCTACGGCAACCTGTCCGTGAGGCCAACGTAACTCCCCGTGATCAACTCATCCAACCAACACGATGAAGGGGGCACTGTGGAGCATCCGGGCTCGGACGTCCCGCCAACGGCCGTCCGCACCGGTGTCCACCATGCCCCACCTCGGAGAGCGATCGCCGGTCCTCGACCGCTCCGTGGTTCACGCCCCGCCGACCGTATGCGCCCGTGCCCTGCGGGGGTGGGTGCCACACGGAGCGGGGTGCTGGCCCGGCCGCCAACGTGATCAGACGCGCCTACCGTCGGTCGCCCGCGGCGGCCGGCCACCCGAACAGACACGATCGACCACCACATCACCCACGCTCCCCCGCGAAGGTACTCCGGAATGTGGGGAAAGGAGGGCACCGTGTTACCTCGCTCCGGTGACGTGCTGCGCGTGACGCGCGCGGCGAGCATCCAGTTCAACAAACCCATGATGTTCCGGGTCATCCGCGTACAGGACTGGCAGACCTATAACGGTTGGGCATGGCTCGATGGTTATCAACTGAATTCTGTCGGTGACGCCGTCGAGCGCCGCTGCATCTTCGTGCAGCTCGACGGCCTCCAGAAGGCCGCTACCGGGGCTCACAACATCGCCCAGCGCCGCCCGGACACCCAGAATCGCCAAGGCCGCCTGTCCGACCGCCCCGCCGGCCTACGATCGAACTACCCACGGTAGTCAGAAACACCCCTCACGTGGCCCGGTCCCCGATGCATCCCGGGGGGCCGTGTCATGGTCAAACGCATCCGCCGGGGCGATCGGCGGTGGGCGTCGCTGTCAGCGGCTGCCGCGATCGCCGCGCTGGGTACGGCCGCGTTCTGCGATCTGGCCCGCGGGGCTCAGGCCGCCACAACCACCATGGGTACGTCCGGACAGCACGCGTACGCCCGCATCGTCCCGACATTCGAGTCACCCTTTTCGGTGACAGGTGGTGTGCCCCTCACGACACCGGTCATCCCGTCGTCCGGTATGTCGCCGTCGTACACGATCGACCCGTCAAGCACCGTCAACCCCTCGACCACAGTGGACCCGTCGGTCACGAACCTGTCGGCATCGCCGATCACGCCCGCCGTCTCGGGGCTGGCCGGTGTGCCGCTGGACTCCGCGCCGCCGACCACACACACCAGCGCGGTCCCGTCGTGGTCCGCGAGTCCGCTGGTCACCGTGCCAGCCGGCAGCCCTCGGCCGTCGGCGACGGCCACCGCGCCGCCCACCTCGACGCGCCCCACGACCGCACGCCCCACGACGGGGCGACCCAGCACCGCGGGGCCGACGACGTGGTCGGCCAGTCCACTCGTGCCGATCACCACCGCACCGCCGGCCACCATTACCGCCGCGCCACCGACCACCGTGCTGCCCACGTCCGCGCCGCCCACGTCCGCGCCGCCCACGTCCGTGAACCCGTCGTCCGCGCCGCCGACGTCCGGCGCGTCGGGTAGTCCGACGGCGACATCCTCTATTGGTCCGACCATTTCGGTCAGTCCGACCAGCCCGAGCCCGTCACCGGCCACGACGTCGTCGCAGGCAGCGGCCGCGGCTGCGGTGCGGCGGGCGCCGGCGACGCCCAGCCGGCGACCGCGCCATGTCGTCGTGGTCCCGGACCGGAGGATCGACCCGTGGCTGGTGGCACCGGAGCCGCCCGCCTGGGGCAGCCCGCCGCTCGCCGGCCCGGACCAACCCGACTGGCGCCCCGGTTGGGCCGCACCGTACGTCCCTGACGTGCCCGAGGACTCGGCCGGCCGGGACGTGACCGGGAACAACCGGCAAGCGCCCGCCCCGCCGCACGCGGTCCGTACCGAACCGTCGTGGCCGGTGCAGGAGGCCGGTCAGACGTTGGTGACCGTGGGCGCGACCGGGATCGCCGTCGCCGCCGTCGGACTCGTCGCCCTGGGCCTGCTCCGCCGCCGTTTGTAACGCCCTCGGGCTCAGCCCGTCGGTTCCTCGGTGGGCCCCTCGGGTGACTCCGACGGCTCCTCGGTCGGCGGATCCTCGGGCGGCCCGGAGGAGATGAACAGGGTGATCTCGGAGCCCTTCTCCACGAAGGAACCCGCGCCCGGCTCGGTGCCGATGGCCGTACCGGCGGCGATCTCCGCGTCAGGCCGCTCGACGACCACGACCTTCAGCCCGAGGGCGGACAGCGCCTGGCGGGCGAGCAGCGTCGGCAGTTTGCGCACGGGCGGGACCGGAACGACGGCCGGCTTCTCGCTCGGCTCCTCGGCCTTCGTCGGGGGCGCCGCGCTGGTCGCCGGTGCGGTCGTGGCAACGGGCGCCTTCGTCGGCACGGTCGTCGGCTCCGGCGTGGGCTCGGACGACCCTTGGACCACGGCCCAGATGCCGAGCGAGGTGAGCCCGACCAGGATCAGGATCCCAATCGTGATCATGATAGGCATGATCACGCTCCGCCGTTGCGGGTGCAGCGCCTGCCACTCGTCAGTGGGCGTGGACAACTGGGGTGCGACGGCCGGGACCTCGGCCCGGGCGGCCCACTTGGGGGTGTTCGGCGGCGTCGGCGACGCCTGACCACCCGCGGGCGGCAGCTTATCCATGGGCGGCATGACCGAGGTGGCCGCCGGCCCTGTCCGGGCGCCCTTCATCGGCGGCAGCATGGCTGTCGCCGCATTCCCGTCGGCGGGCCCGCCCGGCGGCGGCACGGGCACCCCCGGCGCTCCCGCGACCCCCGGCTTCACCGGCGGCTTCCCGGGCGCAACGGCGCCGGGCGGAAGCGCCTGCGTAGCCTCGGCCGCCGGCCGAACCGGCTTTGCCGGAGAAACAGGCTCCGCCGGCCCAGCGGGCTGCACCGGCTTGGCCGGCGAAACGGGCTCAGTGGGCCCAGCAGCCTGCACCGGCTCAGCCGGCGCGGCAGGCTCAGTCGGCCCAGCCGACGCGGCGGGCACCGCGGGCGCGGCGGGCTGCGCGGGCGCGGCAGGTGACTCCGCCTTTACCTCGGTGGGCGGCGCGGGCTTGGCGGGTGACGCGGACTTCGGGGGGTTCCGCATGCCGCCCGCGGGCAGCAACGGCTGTGCCGGCGACTTCGGCTCGGCGGCTGCCTCGGGTTCGGCCGGACCTTCCGACGCCGCCACCGCCGCGGACGACTCAGCGTCGCCCGGCTCATCGGGCTCCGCGGCCGGCGCTGAGTCGTCGGGGCGCATGATGGTCGTGGCCTGCGCGTCCTCGACGGGTGGCGTCGGCTCGGGAGGGATCGGGCCGGACTCCGGCGGCCCGTCGGCGGCCGACGAGGGCCCGCGCCCGGTCGCGGCGGCGCGCAGCTCATCCTGCGTCCAGCGCCGGGTCGCGTCGGCGTCGGGCACGTTCCCCGGCGTAGCCGGGCGCGGCTGGTCGGAACTGTCGGCGTCAGCCATCGCGCTCTCCTCCCCGGGCGCTGGCGGGCGAGCCCGCGATCACGTCCGGGCCAGCATACGGGCGCCCCGCCACCCCATCACCGAACAAAACCCGACACGTAACAACTACTCCCTCCGAGACCGCCGGCGACAAGGGTCCACTGTGGAGACAGGATCGTGACGTAGCGGAGCAAACAGCGCGGTCAGGCCGAGGGCCAGAGGTGGACCGGGACGTTGGTGTGCATCAGGGTCATATAGCGGCGGAGCATCTCCGTGAGGGCGTCGCGGCGGGTCAGGCCGGCGCGCTCCAGCTCGGCGACGACCTCGGCCTGCCAGACCGCGCCCGTACGGCCGGTCGCGCAGCGGCCGTCGATGATGCCGAGCAGCCGGTCGCGGACGCCCGGATCGGTGCCGAACCGGTCGAGCCCGGCCGCCGCGAGTGGCAGGAGCTCGTCACGGATGAGGTCGCACACCCGCGACTCGCCCCGCCCCGGCCACCACATCGTGGCGCGCAGTCCGTGCTCGGCCCCCCGGCGGAAGTTCTGCGCGGCGATGGAGAACGACATGTGGTTCCAGACCGGGTCGTCGGTCTCGGCGAGCGCCCGGGTCAGCCCGAAGTAGAACGCCGCGTTGGCCAGCATGTCGGACACGGCCGGCCCGGCGGGCAGCACCCGGTTCTCGACGCGCAGGTGGGGGCGGCCGTCCATGATGTCGTAGACGGGCCGGTTCCAGCGGTAGACGGTGCCGTTGTGCAGGCGCAGCTCGGGCAGCCGCGGCACGCCCCCGGACCGGAACACCTCGACCGGGTCCTCGTCGTCGAGCAGCGGCAGCAGGGGCGGGAAGTAGCGCAGGTTCTCCTCGAACAGCTCCGACGTCGAGGTGATCCACCGTTCGCCGAACCACACGCGTGGGCGTACCCCCTGAGTTCTCAGTTCTTCGGAACGCGTGTCGGCGGCCTGTTCGAACAGGGCGATGCGGGTCTCGTCCCAGAGCCGGCGGCCGAAAACGAACGGCGAGTTCGCGCCGACCGCGACCTGCGGGCCGGCGAGCGCCTGGGAGGCGTTCCAGTAGCTGGCGAACCGGTCGGCGGGCACCTGGATGTGGAACTGCACGCTGGTGCACGCGGCCTCGGGGCCGATCGAGTCGGTGCGCACCGCGAGGCGCTCCTGGCCCGCGATGTCGATGTCGATGTTCCCGCCGCGCGCCTCGATGATCTCGCGGTTGAGCACCAGGTAGCGCGGCACGGGCGACAGGTTGGCCAGCACCGTGTGCGCCTCGGTCAGCGTCGGCAGGATGCCGATGAGGACGAGCGACGCGTCGACGTGGTGGGCGTACTCGTCGGCCATGGTGAGGCTCGACCGGATGAAGTGTTCGTAGGCGGCGAGCCCTTCGGCGGCGATGAGCCGGGGCGGCACGTTGATCTCCAGGTTGAACCGGCCGAGCTCGCGCTGAAAGGTCGGGTTGGCGAAGGCCTGCAGGATCTCGGCGTTGCGCATGGCGGGCTGCGCGTTGGTGTCGACGATGTTCACCTCGACTTCGAGGCCCGTCTTCAGCGAGTCCGCGTCGAAGGCCAGGTCGTCGAGCATCATCCGGAGGACATCGAGGCACCGCCTGAGTTTGTGGCGGTATCGCATGCTGTCTTCCAGCGTGAACGTGGTCGCCGAGACGTCCTCGCCCATGAGTCCTCCCCGCCGCCGTGATCCCACGGTAGGGTCACCGATTGCACCGCGCTAGTGACAGTTCGGTCAACCTTATGCGAGGAGTAAGCGTTCGTTTACAAGCCGAGGTCGCGCGCGATGATCATTCGCTGGATCTCGGAGGTTCCCTCCCCGATTTCGAGGATTTTCGAGTCGCGCCAGAAGCGGGCGACGGGCGTCTCGTTCATGAATCCGTACCCGCCGTGGACCTGGGTGGCCTCGCGGGCGTTGGTGACGGCGGCCTCGCTGGCGTACAGCTTGGCCATGGCGGCGGTCCGCTTGACCGAGATGCCCCGGTCGACCTGGCCGGCGGCGTCGAGGTAGGCCAGCCGCGCGGTGTGCGCCCGCACCTCCATGTCGGCGATCTTGAACTGGATGGCCTGGAAGTCGCCGATCGGGTGGCCGAACGCCTCCCGCTGGTGGGCGTAGCGCACCGACTCGTCGACGCACCCCTGCGCCAGCCCGGTGGCCAGCGCCGCGATCGCGACCCGCCCCTCGTCGAGGATCTGCAGGAACTGGGCGTACCCGCGCCCGCGCGCCCCGAGCAGGTTCGCCGCCGGCACCCGCACGTTGTCGAAGTGCAGCTCGTGCGTGTCGGACGCGCACCAGCCGACCTTGTCGTAGCCGGGCGCCACGGTCAGCCCCGGCGTCCCCGACGGCACGAGGATCGTGGAGATCTCGTGGTCGGGCCCGGTGACCGCCGCGACGGCGATGACCGCGGTGATGTCGGTGCCCGAATTGGTGATGAACGCCTTGCTCCCGTTGATCACCCACTCGTCCCGCTCACTGTCCAATACCGCCCTGGTACGCATACCGGCGGCGTCCGAGCCGAAGCCCGGTTCGGTCAACCCGAACGCGGCCAGCGCCTCGCCGGACAGCAGCCGGGGCAGCCACTCCTGCTTCTGCTCGGGCGTCCCGAAGCGGTAGATGGGCATCGCGCCGAGCGACACCGCCGCCTCCAGCGTGATGGCCACCGACGAGTCGACCCGGGCCAGCTCCTCGATCGCCACGCACAGCGCGAGATAGTCGCCGTCCATCCCGCCGTACCCGGCGGGGAAGGGCAGGCCGAACAGGCCGAGCTTGCCCATCTGCCGCACCACGTCGTAGGGGAAGGTGTGGTTGGCGTAGTGCTCCGCGATCACCGGCGCGACGACCTCGCGGGCGAACTGGGCGACCGTGGCGCGCAGCGCCTCGTGCTCTTCGCTGATCATCGGTCTCTCCTCTATACCGGCGTGACGCCGTGGCGGCGCTGCGGCGTGGCGGCGGCACGGTCGCGACGGGCGGCGACGGCGTACCGGCGGATCAGTTCGCCGCGCAGCTCGTGTGGCTGCACGACGGCGTCGACGATGTTCTCGGCGGCGAGCCGCACGAGGTCGATGTCCTGCTCGTACTCGTCGCGTCTGCTCTGCACGAAGGCCGCGCGGGACTCTTCGTCGGGAAGGGCCGCGATCTTGTTGGCGTAGACCGCGTTGACGGCGGCCTCCGCGCCCATCACGGCGATCTTCGCGGTGGGCAGCGCGAGCGTGGCGGTGGGCGCGAAGCCCGGCCCGGCCATGGCGTAGAGGCCGGCGCCGTAGGCCTTGCGCACCACGACGCAGATCTTTGGCACCGTCGCCTCGGCCACCGCACTGATCATCTTGGCGCCGTGCCGGATGATGCCCTGCTTCTCGACGGCCGTGCCGACCATGAACCCGGGCACGTCGGCGAGGAACAGCAGCGGCACCCCGAACGCGTCGCAGAGCTGGATGAACCGGGTCGCCTTGTCGGCGGAGTCGACGAACAGCACGCCGCCCTTGTGCAGCGAGTTGTTCGCGACGATGCCGACGACCTCGCCGTTCAGCCGGGCGAAGCCGATCGTCACCTCGCGCGCCCAGCGGGCCTGGATCTCGAAGAAGCTGTCCCCGTCCACGACGCCTCGGACCAGTTTGCGGATGTCGAAGGCGCGCCGCTCGGAGTCGGGGATCTCCAGGTCGCCCTTGTGCGGCTCCGTCGGGGCTTTTGTCGGTGGCTTCTCGCGCCAGTTCGTCGGCAGGTAGCTGAGGTAGCGCCTCACCGTGTCGAGGGCCTCGTCCTCCGTCCTGCAGAGGAAGTGGCCGACGCCGGACTGCTCACAGTGGACCTTCGCGCCGCCCATGGCCTCCAGCGTGGTGCGCTCGCCGGTGACCATCTCGACCATGCGGTCGGAGCCCAGGTACATCGACGCGTTCCCGTCGACCATGGCCACCACGTCGCAGAACGCCGGAATGTACGCCCCGCCCGCCGCGCTCGGCCCGAACAGCGCGCACACCTGCGGGATCGCCCCGGACGCGAGCACCTGCTGGTGGAAGATGTGCCCCGCCCCGCGCCGCCCGGGGAACAGGTCGACCTGGTCGGTGATGCGCGCCCCGGCCGAGTCCACCAGATACACCATGGGTACGCCGTGGTCGCGCGCCTTCTCGATGATCCTGATGATCTTCTCTACCGTCCGGGCGCCCCAGGACCCCGCCTTGACGGTGGAGTCGTTGGCCATGAGGCACACGGGGCGACCGTCGACCGTCGCCTCGCCGGTGATCACGCCGTCGGCGGGGAGGGTCTCGTCGAGCGCGTTGACCAGCTGCCCGTCCTCGACGAACGAGCCCTCGTCGACCAGGCGCGCGACCCGCTCGCGGGCGAACAGCTTGCCCTTGGCGGCGTTCGCCTGGTGGTAGCGCTCGGCGCCACCGGCGCTGACCCGCTTGCGCAGCGCGTCGATCCGCTCGTCCGTCATGAGCCCTCCTTAACGATCGTTAGGTTACCCCATGTCGGCCACCCCGGCATACTGCTCGTTATGGAGTTCCGCAGCGTTGTTGAGCTGGGCGGCAAGACAGCCACGGGCATCGAGGTGCCCGCCGACGTGGTCGAGGCGCTGGGCGCCGGCAAGCGTCCGAAGGTCACCGTGACCATCGGTTCCCACACGTACCGGAGCACCATCGCGGCCTACACCGGCCGCTACTTCCTGCCCCTGAGCGCCGACAACCGCACGGCGGCCGGCGTCGCCGCCGGCGACGAGGTGGACGTGACCGTGGAACTGGACACCGCCCCCAGGACCGTCGAGGTCCCGGACGACTTCGCGGCCGCCCTGGCGGAGGCGGGCCTCCGGGAACGCTTCGACCAGCTCTCCTACACCCACCAGCGCGAACACGTCGACGTCATCACCTCGGCAAAGGCCGAAGCCACCCGCACCCGCCGCATAGCAAAGGCCCTAGACATCCTCCGCACCCGCTAGTCACCCGATCTTGAGGGCTGCCACCTCCTATAGGCCCGTTATCGCCCCCAAGATCTAGTGAAGGTGGACACGATCAGTCGCTTCTTGTTACGGGAGGGTTGCGGGTGGAGAATTGTGAACGTTAACAAGGATCTCGATCGATGGAGTGGCGATGCGACGTGGCAGGTTGGCGGCGGCGACGGTGCTCATCCTGGCGGCCGCCGCGGGAATCGTGGTGGCGGGTGGAGGGCAGCCGGCGATGGCGTGGAACAACGGGGTGGCCAACACGCCCCCCATGGGGTGGAACAGCTACGACTCGTACAACTGGAATGTCACTGAGGCGCAGGTGAAGGCGAACGCCGACTACATGCGCGACAACCTCAGGCAGTACGGCTGGCAGTACATCGTCATCGACTGGGCGTGGTACTACCCGGGCAGTGGCACCGGCAGCCCCAACCAGGACGCGAACCTCAACCCGCGCCTGCGCATGGACGCGAACGGCCGGCTGCTGCCGGACACGACCCGGTTCCCGTCCGCGACCGGCACCAACGGGTTCAAGCCGCTCGCCGACTACATCCACGCGCAGGGCCTGAAGTTCGGCATCCACCTGATGCGCGGCATCCCGCGCCAGGCCGTCGCGGACAACGTGCCGATCCTCAACACGAGCTACCGGGCCAACCAGATCAACAACACCACCACCGCGGCGTGGCTGAACCTCAACTGGGGCCTGAACATGTCGCACGCGGGCGCGCAGGCGTACCTGGACTCGCTGTTCGCGCTGTACGCGAGCTGGGGCGTCGACTACGTGAAGGTCGACGACATCGCCGCGCCCACCTACCGGCAGTCCGAGGTGGACGGTTACCGGCTGGCGATCCAGCGCAGCGGCCGGCCGATGGTGCTCAGCCTCTCGCCCGGGCCGACGCCGCTGTCGGCCGCGGGCCACGTGACCGCCAACGCGCACATGTGGCGCATCGTCAACGACCTGTGGGACAACTGGTCGTCGCTGGACGCCCTGTTCGACGTGCTCCGCGACTGGACGCCCCACCGGAGCACCGGCGCCTGGCCGGACCCGGACATGATCCCGATCGGGCGGCTGTCGAAGCAGGGGCCGGTCGGCTCACCGCGCTACTCCAACCTCACCGCCGACGAGCAGCGGACCCTCATGACGCTGTGGGCCATCAACCGGGCGCCGCTCATGTGGGGTGGCAACCTCACCGAGAACCGCGCCGCCGAGCTCGCCCTGATGACCAACGCCGGGGTGCTCGCCGTCGATCAGAACAGCACGAACAACCGCCAGCTGTACGGCGGGACGTACCAGGTATGGGCCGCTGACGTGCCCGGCAGCTCCGACCGCTACATCGCCCTGTTCAACCGGTCCGCCGCGACGGCGACGGTGTCGCTGGCATTGGCCGACCTGGGCATCGGCTCGGCGACGGTCAGCAACCTGTGGACGGGCGGCTCGCTGGGCACGGTCACCACGACGTTCAGCCAGTCCCTCCCGGCGCACGGCGCGGGCCTGTACCGGATCACGCCGCAGACGACGGTGCCGGTCCCCGCGACGTACAACCTGGTGGCCCGGCACAGTGGGAAGGTCGCGGACATCTACAACGCGGCGACCACGGACGGGGCCAACGCCGTGCAGTGGACGTCCAACGGCCAGGCCAACCAGCGCTGGCGGTTCACCGACGTAGGCGGCGGCTACTACACGATCGTCAGCGTGAACAGCGGAAAGTGCCTCGACGTGTACGGCGGCGCGTCCGCCACCGGCAACGGCGTCCGGATCGACCAGTGGACCTGCAACGGCGGCACGAACCAGCAGTGGCGCCTGCAGGACCCGGGCACGGGGTACGTCAACGTCATCGCCCGGCACAGCGGCAAGTGCCTGGACGTGACCGGCGCGTCCACCGCCGACGGGGCGCAGCTCGTCCAGTGGACGTGCGGCTCCGGCACCAACCAGCAGTGGCAGCGCCGGCAGGTCTAGGGCAACGATGAGCGGGCCGGCACCTAACGGTGCCGGCCCGCTCCGCGACTACTGTTACGGGGACGTGCAGCTCACGGTCGGCGACGTGGATCCGTTGCCGCTGGCCGTGAAGCCGAAGCTCGTCGAGCCGCTGCCGCTCAGCGTGCCGTTGTAGGGCGCGTTGCGCACCGTAACGCTGCCGGTGGTCCCGCTGTTCACGCCGTTCCACAGGCTCTGGATCGTCTGGCCGCTGGCCAGGCCCAGGTTGACGGTCCAGCCGTTCAACGTGGACGAGCCGTTGTTGCGTACCGTCACCTCACCGTTGAAGCCGGTGTTCCAGCTGTTGCTGGTCCGGTACGTCGCGGTGCAGGTGCCGGGCTGGCCGCCGCCGGTGGTCGGGCCGCCGGTGGTGACGACCGGGCGGGTGGTGACGACCGGCCGGGTGGTGACCACGCTGCTGGTCGGCGGCGGGCTGCCGCCGATCGTGACGTTGGCGTTGCCGCCGGAGCTCTGGTACCCCTCGACCGCCATGACCTGGTAGTCGTGGTTGCCCAGGTTCATGCCCCTGCTCGCCCACGCGTTGAAGTGGTTGGCGGTGGTGATGGTCCCGCCGACCCGCTTGGACGTACGCACCGACCAGTACTGGTAGAACGTGGCCGTGCCCTCGATCGAGGGCTGGTTGACCCGCTGGGTGCGGTAGATGTCGTACGTGCCGCCGTCGGTGGTGACCGTGCCCATGGACGACGCGCCCGGCGGGCGCCACGTGCCCCAGCTGTCGACGATGTAGTACTCGATCAGCGGGTTCCGCGTCCAGCCGTACAGGGTCAGGTACGAGTTGCCCTGCGGGTTGTAGCTGGCCGAGTAGGTGACCGTGCGGTTGGAGCCGGGGTTCCAGCCCTTGCCGAGCACGAAGTTGTTGACCTGGCCCCAGCTGACGCTGTAGTTGCCGCCCGAGCCGAGGGTCATCTCGACGGAGCCGCTGTCCTTCCAGTACGTGTAGAAGTAGCCGTTGTGCGTACCGGTCTGGTTGGTGTTGATCGCGTTGGCGACGCCGGGTAGCACCGCCACGGTCGCGGCGAGCACCAGTGCGCTCGCGCCGCCGATGAACATCCGCAGCCGGTTGCGCCGGCGGCGTTGGTGGTGGATGGGGATGTCATTCATCTGCGCGCTTCCTCCTAGCGAAGCTGGCGATGCCGACCGTCGACAGACGTCGAAAGTTGTCGGCAGCGCCAGCATTCGAGGCGCAGTCAAGGCTGTCAATGGCTATCGAAAGCTCTTCGAAATCCCTATGCTGGCCTGGGATTTTGGGTGGCGGCGGGATCCGAAAGTTTCCTACCGCGGAACGCGGGGGCCCGCCTTGAGGACGCCGCTGGGCAGGTCGCGGCCGACGATCTTCTGCGCCAGGCGGGCGGCGTCGATGAGCTTGTCGAGATCCACGCCCGTTTCGATCTCCATGTCGGCCAGCATGTGCACGACCTCCTCGGTCGCCACGTTGCCGCTGGCCCCCGGCGCGTACGGGCAGCCGCCGAGGCCGCCGACGCTCGCGTCGAACTCGACCACGCCCAGCTCGAGGGCCGTGAGGATGTTGGCCAGCCCGGTGCCGCGCGTGTTGTGGAAGTGCAGCAGCGTGGGCACGCGCGTCGGCGGCGGGACGGCGCGGAACAGCTCGCGGACCCGGCGCGGCGTGGCCATGCCGGTCGTGTCGCCGTACGCCACCCGGTCGGCGCCGTCGGCGAGCACCCGGCGCACGATGCCGGCGACCCGCTCGGGCGCCACGTTCCCCTCGTACGGGCAGCCGAAGCTGGTCGCCACGATCACCTCGACGGACCCGCCCGCCTCGTGCACCTGGTCGATGAGGCCCGTGATGTCGTCGAGGGACTCGGCCGTGGAGCGGTTGACGTTGCGGCGGTTGTGCGTGTCCGACGCGGAGACGACGACCTCCAGCTCGGTGAAGCCGGCCTCCAGCGCCCGGGTCGCGCCCCGCGAGTTCGGCACGAGCGCGCTGTAGCGCACGCCCGGCTCCTTGTGCGCGGCCGCCCAGACCTCCTCGGCGTCCGCCATCTGCGGAATGGCCTTCGGGTGGACGAAGCTCACCGCCTCGATGCGCCGTACGCCGGTCGACGACAGCGCGTCGAGCAGCGCGACCTTGGCGGCCGTCGGGACCGGGTCCTCGTTCTGCAGGCCGTCGCGCGGCCCGACCTCGCGCAGCGACACTGCTGCTGGCAGCTCCACACCCCGAGGCTAGCGCGCCCGGCTCGCGGCGGAAGGCCGGTAACCGACCAGGATCCGCCGCGAGCCGGGATCAACGCCTCAGGACGGGCGACACCGGCCCCCGTTGCCGTGTCGCCAAGGATCAACTACCGGCGCGCGCCCGGGCGGCGGCCGCGAGCAGCGTCGCGGCCCCGTCGAGCGGACCCACCGGCAGGTAGGGCGGCCGGGCTCCGAACGACCGGGCCAGCGGCGACGGCGGCGGCACCCCCTCGCAGAACCGGTCGCGGGCCGGCAGCGCGCCCGTGGCCAGGAACTCCACCATCGCCGCGTCGGCGCAGGTGCCGAGCGCGAACGCGCCGTGCCCGCCCTGGTCGACGCCGACGAACGCGGCCCGCTTGCCGAGCGCCCTACGCAGGCCCAGGCCCGACTCCCACGACGTGGCGGGGTCGCGCGTGTTCTGCAGCACGAGCACGTTGCGCGGCCCCCGGTCGGTGACCGCCACGGGCCGCTCGACGGGCTTGGTCGGCCAGAACGCGCACGGCCACAGGTTCGACGGCATGCCGGCGAGCAGCGGCCACTTCTGCCGCGCCCGCGCGACGTCGCGGGCGTGCCGCGCCACCGAGCCCGGCCAGACCGCGTCGTCGCAGACCACCGCGTACAGCACCGCGATGGTGTTGTCGAAGGGCACATCCACGGCCGCGGCCCGCCGGACTCCGGTGGACTTCAGCGCGGCGAGCGCCGATGACCGCTCCGCCGCCGTCGACGTGCCGTCGACCAGCGGCACCAGCTCGGCGACCAGCTCCCCGAGCAGCGGCAGGAAGAAGTCCGCGTACAGCACCGACCGGGTCACCTCGCGCACGTAGTTCCCGTCGAGGATGTACCCGTCCCCCAGGTCGACGGGCTCAGCGTCAAGAGCGGAGACAAGCCGCGAGTACTCGCTGCGCACGGCGGCCGGCGTGGCACCCAGCCCGTACAGGTCGGGGTAGGTCGCCGCGAACTTGTAGAAGTCCTCGATCCGCTCAGTGACCGCGGGGTTCCAGGTCCGCCACATGTCCTTCCAGACCAGGTCGGGGTCGACGCCGCTGTCCAGGATGATGCGGTCGGACCGCTGCGGGAACAACGACGTGTAGACGGCGCCCAGGTACGTGCCGTAGGAGACGCCGAAGTACGACAGTTTCTTCTCGCCGAGCGCGGCCCGGATGCGGTCCATGTCGCGCGCGGTGTTCGCGGTCGTGATGTGCGGCAGCAGGTCGCCCGAGTGCTCCGCGCACGCCGCCGCGGTCTCCTTGGCGTACGCGACGTTGCGCGCGATGCTCCCATCCGGCGCCGGGTAGGGCAGCGCCAGTGTGATGAGCGCGGGCGTGTCCTGGATGCCGCAGGTCACCGGCGTGCTGAAGCCGACGCCGCGCGGGTCGAACCCGATCAGGTCGTACTGGTCGAGCACGTCGGCCGGCAGCAGCGCCGCGAGGGCACCCGGCAGGTCGAGGCCCGAGCCGCCCGGCCCGCCCGGGTTGGACAGCAGGATGCCCCGACGCTTGTCGGGCGTGGACGTGGCGATCCGCGAGATCTCCACGTCGATCGTGCGGCCGTGCGGCTTGCGGTAGTCGAGCGGCACCGTGATGGTGGCGCACTCCTGCCGGGGGTCCCGGTAGGAGTCCGGCGCGGGCGGGCACTCACCCCAGACGACCTTGTCAGCCGGCGCTGCCGCCGCCTTCGGCGCCGCCAGGGCGGGTGCGGGTAGGGCCGACACGACAATGGCCGCCGCACTCAGTGCGACGGCCATTGATCGTACTGTTCGCATATTCGCCTCCCCAGATGTATGCGACATCTGGGACGGTAGCCACCCCGCGCCACCCTTTCGGATGAGCGGGCACGATCACCGCATACGCGAGACGATGCCCGTGTCGTAGTCGCCGGAGACGAACTCGGCGTTGTCCAGCAGCTCGGCGAAGAACGGCAGGTTGCACTTCGGGCCGGTGATCTCGAAGCCGGCCACGGCCGCCTTGGCGCGCTCGATCGCGGCGGCGCGGTCGTCCGCGAAGACGATCAGCTTCGCCATGAGCGAGTCGTAGTTCGGCGTCACCGTGGTGCCCGCCGCGTACCCGCTGTCGACGCGTACCCCCTCGCCGGTGGGCTCGACCCACGCGGTGATGGCGCCGGGCCCCGGCAGGAACCGCTTCGGGTCCTCGGCGTTGACCCGCAGCTCGATGGCGTGACCACGGGAGACCAGCGCGTCGGGGTCGAAGGTCGGCGCCAGGCCGGACGCCACCCGCAGCTGCTCCTCGACCAGGTCGACGCCGAAGATCGCCTCGGTGATCGGGTGCTCGACCTGCAGGCGGGTGTTCATCTCCAGGAAGAAGAACTCGTTGGTGCTGGGGTCCAGCAGGCACTCGACGGTGCCCGCGTTGCGGTAGCCCACGGCCTCGCCGGCGCGGACGGCGGCGGCGCACAGGGCCGCGCGCAGCTCCGGCGACACCGCCGGCGACGGGGTCTCCTCCAACACCTTCTGGTTGCGGCGCTGCACCGAGCACTCGCGCTCGCCGAGCGCGACGACGCGGCCGTCGGCGAGGCCGAGGATCTGCACCTCGATGTGGCGCACCCGGGGGAAGTAGCGCTCGATGAGCACCGAGCCGTCGCCGAACATGCGCTCCGCGAAGCCGCGCACCTTGGCGTACTCGGCGCGCAGGGCGGCCTCGTCGTGGGCGGCCGCCATGCCCATGCCGCCGCCGCCGGCCGCGGCCTTGACCATGACCGGGTACCCGATGCGCTCGGCCTCGGCGACCGCCTCGTCCTCGGACGCGGCCGGGTCGGTGGTGCCGGGGGCGACGGGCACGCCGGCCGCCGCCATCAGGTTACGAGCGTTGATCTTGTCGCCCATCGCGACGATCGCCTCGGGGCTCGGGCCGACCCAGATCAGGCCGTTGGCCTCGACGGCGCGGGCGAACTCGGCGTTCTCCGACAGGAAGCCGTAGCCGGGGTGGATCGCCTCGGCGCCCGTCTGCTTGGCCGCCGCCAGGATCGCCTCGGTGTTGCGGTACGACAGCGCGGGGTTCGCGGGGCCGACCAGCACGGCCTCGTCGGCCTCGAGCACGAACGGGAGGTCCGCGTCGGCCTCGGAGTGCACGGCGATGGTGCGGATGCCCAGGCGCTTCGCGCTGCGGATGATCCGACGGGCGATCTCGCCACGGTTGGCGACGAGCAGCGATCCGATCATGGGGAACGGCCTTTCTGGCAGAACGGGGAGCGGTCGCCAGACTACGGGCCGGTCGCGGTTACTGGCGAGTCTGTGGACATTCAAATGACTGAAATCCACAGCCCCGACCAGCACAAATAGGCACCCTGTGCGCGGTCGCACACAGCCTCTCCACAGACCCTGTGGATAACTCTCGACGCCCGACCTTGACACCAACCCGTGGTCGCGCGGCGCGGCCCGGGTCGGGTTTCACCTTATGGCGCCATAGGCCTGGAATCCGGCCCCGCATACCGCACCTATGGCGCCATACGACGACGACAGAGGGCTTGGCTCGGGGGTATATGTCGCTTATGCGGTGGTAATGGGTGCGGCCTCATGGCATCCGCCTCGGACGCCATGATCTCGCACGGATAAATGTGCTCAGTTGGCGAGGCGAAGGCGTGACTGCCCCGCCAACAGTGCGCATCTGGCGAGGCTCAACGCGTCACCGTCGCCAGAAGCTCACATCTGGCGAGGTCGAGGCGTCAGCGCCCACCTCCGCGGAGGGCGGCCTTTGTCGCGTCGCGGAGGAGCTCCGCGTGGCGCTCGGCCGGGAGTTCGGAGCCGGCGAACGGGGTCGAGTTCATAAGGCCGAACGCGGCGTGGGCCAGGACCCGGGCCTCCGTGTCGACCAGCTCCGGCCGGCAGGACGTGAGCACGCTCACCCACTCCTCGACGTACTGGCGCTGGAGGCGGCGGATCTGGCGCCGGGGCTCCTCGGGCAGCCGGTCCAGCTCGTGCAGGTGCAGGGTGATCACCGCGGGGTTGGCGAGCGCGAAGTCGACGTGGAAGGTGACCAGCGCGTCGAGGGCGGCGCCCGGGTCGGCCTCGTGGGCGGCGACCCGCTCGCGGCCGCCGGCGAGCAGCTGCTCGCTGACCGGGGTCAGAGCGGCGGCCAGCATCGCCTCCTTGCCCGCGAAGTGGTGATAGAGCGCGGGGCCGGTCACGCCGGCGGCGGCACCGATGTCGTCCATGGAGACGCCGTGGTAGCCACGGGTGGCGAAGAGTTGCACCGCGATGTCCAGAATCTCCTGGCGTCGCGTCCGGCGGCGGGGGGTCTGCGTCTGCACACTCACGCGATGCAGCCTACTCGCGGGTCAAGACCCTTCCTACTCAAGAGTAACTAAGCGTCGAGGCCGTACTCGTCGCGGATGCGCTGGGCGTCCGCGGAACGGCCCTGGGCCTCCAGCGACTCGCACAGCAGCCAGGCCGCGTTCTGGCTCAGGTCCGAGCCCGTCGGGGCGGCGCCGAGCACCGGACGCAGCTGCGCCTCCGCGTCGGGCGCCCGGCCCTGGCGCAGCAGCAGCTCCCCGACGAACAGCTCGACCTGCAGGGCCTCGGCGTACGCGTCGATCGACCGGAACTGGGCGGCCACCCCGTCGAGGCGGGCCAGCGCGTCGTCGAGCCGGTCGGCCCCGAGCAGCACCCGGGCGCCGTCGTAGCCGAGCATCGCCCGCTCCCAGCGCGCCGGCGGCTCGTCGACCGGGACGCCCGACAGGCAGGCGTCCGCCTCCTCGAGCCGGGCCACGGCCGCCTCCGGGTCGCCCGCCCAGCGCAACGACAGCGCCGACATCCGGCGGGTACGCAGCTCGTCCAGGATCAGTCCGCTCGCGCGGAACGTCTCCGCCGCCGCCAGGAACCGGGCGGCGGCCTCGCCGTCGCGGTCCAGCCGGTAGAGGATCTCGGCGGCCTCCTCGTGCATCTGGCCCCGGGCCGGCGCGTTGTCGAAGCCGTCCAGGTTGACCGTGAGCTGGTCGAACAGGGCCAGCGCGCCGTCGGTCTCGCCCATGTCGCGGTAGATCGACGCCAGCAGGTACCGGCACCGGTCGGCCAGGTCCGGCCGCTCCGCCGCCGCCAGCGCCGGCACCGCCTCCTCCGCGATCTCGGCCGCGTCGAGCAGCCGCCCCGCGTGCCGGTACGCGACCGCGAGGTCGAACCGGATCTGCGCGCTCGGCAGGTCGGCGCGCGGCCCGGTGCGCACCCCGACGGGTGCCCGCTCCTCGGCGAGCGCGACCAGCTCGACCAGGTCGTCGATCACCTCGGCGGCGCGCGGCGTCGCGGCCAGCAGGTGCGCCCGGTGCCGGCGCGCGTCGGCGATCACCCGGCCGTCGGACAGGTGCGCGATGGCGTCCTCGAAGGCCGCGACCGCGCCCTCGCCGTCGCCGGTCATCTCCAGGCCCAGGCCCATGGCCCAGGCCGACGCAGCGCGGCCGGCCCGGTGGTCGAGCTCGGCGAACCCGCCGTGCGCCTGCCGGGCCGCCACGACCGACTCGGACACCCGGCCCAGCATCCCCAGGCACTGCGCCCGGCTCAGCGCGACCGCGAACACCGTGTACGGGTTGGGACTGTCCGGCGCGTACTCGGCCGCGACGTCGAGGGCGGCCAGGGCCTCCTCGGGCCGCGACAGGGACAGCAGCGCGCCCGACAGCCGGTGCGCCGCGCTGGCCCGCAGGTGCGGCGCCCCCTGCGTGAGCAGGTACGCCGCGGCCTCCTCGGTCATCGGCAGGCCCTCGTCGCCGGCGCCCAGCTCGCACAGCGTCAGCCCGAGCCGGCCGGACGCGGTGTACCGGCGGTCGGGGAGGTCCAGCTCGGTGTAGAGCCGAACCGCCTCCCGCCAGAGCCGCTCCGCCTCCGCCAGGTCGCCGCGCTCGTTGGCGGCGCCCCCCGCCTGGTAGTCGGCCCACCGGGCCGCCTGGTCGTCGGCCAGCCCGCCCGCGCCGAAGCGCTCCGCGAAGACGCGCACCAGCGCGAACGAGCGCCGTTCGTCGCCCGTCGAGTACCCGTGGTCGATCATGTCGAGCAGCTCGTCCACGGTCGTCGACTCCGGCACGTCGACGACGACGGGCGCGGGCTCGGCCGGGGCGGCGTCGGCGACCGGCGGCGCGGACAGCGGCCGGGCGGTGGCGGTGAGCGGCAGGTAGTCGACGATCGGCTCGGCGGTCAGCCACTCCGCGACCTTGCGCGACTGGTGCGTGGTCCGGTTGCGCTCGTCGAACTTCTGCGCGAGATCCCGCGCGTGGGCGGCCAGGTCGTCGGCCAGCGCCGCGACGCTGATCTCGCCCGCGGCCCGCCGGACCGGCACCTCGCCGTGCCCGGCCTCGGTCAGCCGGCGCAGCACCAGGCCGGCGGCGGCCGCGAAGTACATCGCCGTGAGGGGCGTCGGGGCCCGGTCGAGCCAGTCGAGGTGCCGTTCGATCAGCTCCAGGCCGCGCACCTCGTTGCCGGTCACGCCGCAGAAGTGGATGTGCTGGTTGACGTCGCCCATGTTGGCCACGTTGCCGCGCACGGTCCGGTACGCCCGCCGGTGCGCGTCGCGCGCCTCGTCGAGCCGGCCCGTGCGCAGGTACGGCAGCATCAGTTCGGTCAGGATGGACTGCGGCTGCTCGCGGCAGCCCAGCTGGCCGGCGAGCACCGGCTCGCCCAGCGCCACGGCCTCCTCGTCGCATCCGCGGCTGACCAGGTGCGACACCTTCGACGTCGGGTCGCAGCCGGCGCAGTCGGAGTTCTCGTCGCGCGCCGCGGCGGACCACTTCGCGTACCACTCGTCGGCGGCCGCCTCGTCGCCCAGGTGGTTCGCCACGACCCACCGGTACTGGTAGACCGCGTGCAGGCTGTGCCCGCCGATGGTGAACCGGCGCTGCATGTCGTCGAGCACCGCGTACGTCCGGTCGAGCGGCACCTCGGGGAACTTGGTCAGCGACGAGATGACGTACTTGAAGTACCAACGCAGCAGCTCGGCGTCGTTCGCCCCGTACCGGGCCGGGTTGCGGTCGTACTCCGCGAGGCACCAGGAGAACGTGACGAACGCCTTGGCCGGCTCGCCGCCGTGCTGGTAGGCCGGGGTGGCTGCCATCCGGGCGTGGAACCCCAGGTCGGCGCTGTCGAGCGCGTCGGCGTGCCGGACCGCCTCCTCGGCGGCCGCGATGTGCGCGGCCCCGTACGGCATGTCCCAGAGCTGCGCGATCATCTCGCGCACCCGTGCCTCATCCGTCACGCTGAGCCTCCCTCACGCTCTGCCTCCCCGATCACCGCGTGGTTGAGCAGTCCCAGGAAGGACCGGTTGAGCAGCGCCGCGTCGGCCGGGCGCAGCGGGTGGTGGCCGAGCAGCAGCGCCTGCCCGTAGATCGCCTCGACGGCCAGCTCGGTGAGCCCGCTGCCGGTGAGCGCGATGAGCCGGCGCACCAGCGGGTTGCGGTGGTTGAACACCAGCTGCGGGCGCGCGTCGGCCTCCGCCTGCTCGAACGCGGCGAGCACGCCCGCCCACACGTCGTCGACGCGTTCGCGGGTGGCGCGCAACTGCTGCTGGAACGCCGCCGACCGGTCGACCAGGTAGAGCGCGGGCAGCGCGGCCGGCTCGAACGAGCGCACGACCGCCTCGCAGCCGAGCCGGTCCAGCGCCCGCTGGGTGACCTTGAGGAAGGGCCGCAGCGCGAGTTCGGTGTCCGGGTCGAGGGTGTCGAACCGGGTGGTCAGGTCGCTCGGGTCGAGCCGGTCGACGAGGATCTCCCGGTCCAGCGACGGCAGCCGCTCGATGATCTCCGAGTCGTACGTGTAGCCGCCGTTGACGATGGCCAGGTCCTGCGCGGCGGCGACGGCCGCGAGCTGGCGGAACTCGTCGATCGTGGCACAGTAGCGGACGGTGCCGTGCCGCTCGCGGAACTCGGCGAGCGTCATGCGGCCCACGTTCGTCTCCATGGGCCACCACTGGTCGACCAGGCGCAGCATCTCGTCGTCGTGCAGGGCGAGCGCCTTCACGCCGAGGTGGTGCACGTCGAGGAAGGCGGCCAGCCGGTCGCGGTCGTTGGTGGCCAGCCGGACGAGCCAGCCGCGCAGCTGGTCGCCGAGCGCCTCGCGGACCTCGTCGAGCAGGCCGTCCTCGTACAGGGCCTCGCGGCTCGCGGTGGGTCGCAGCTCGGTGGCGTCGACGACGCATCGGGCGAAGAACGCCCACTCGGGCAGCAGGCCCTCGGTGCCCTCGCCGAGCAGCATCCGCTTGAGGTAGACACGGTGGCCCAGCTTCGCGGCCGGGTTGACGGGCATCGGCAGGACAAATGCCGCGCCGGTCAGCCCCGCGGCGGGCACCGAAAGGTCGATCACGTCGAAGGGGGTGAAACCGAGCGTCGCCTGGGCGTACCCGATCAGTCTCTCCCGGCGGTCGCCGGGTGAGTCGGCCGCGGTGGCCAGCCACGGCGGCGGCCCCGCCGACACGACCTCGCTGCCGACGCGGACGGTGACCGGCAGCAGCGAGCCGTAGAGGCGGGCCAGCTCGACCACGGTCGGCCCGGTGAGCCACTGCGCACCGTCGCGGCGCGGCACCAACGTCACGGACGTGCCCTGCTCGGCGCGCTCGTCGGCCGGGCCCGCGACAGCGACCTCGTAACGCCCGTCGGCGTAGCCGGTCCACAGCACGGTCGGCTCGTTGCCGTGCCGGGTGCGCACCCGGATCTCGTCGGCGACCAGGAAGCACGACAGCAGGCCGATGCCGAACTGGCCGAGGAACTCGTGCCGGGCGAAGCCCAGCTCGTCGCGCTTGCCGCTGCGCCCGATCGTGGCGAGCAGCTCGTGCACCTGCGCCTCGGTGAGCCCGATGCCGGTGTCGTGCACGCGCAGCGTGCCGTCGCCGGTGAGCTCGGCCGGCTCGATGCGCACGAGCGCGGGCGCGCCGGAGTCCGTCGCGCGCCGGGCGGTGATCGCGTCGACCGCGTTCTGCAGCAGCTCCCGCACGTACACCCGCGGGCTGCCGTAGAGGTGGTGGCTGAGCAGGTCGACCACGCCACGGAGGTCGACCTGGAAGTTGGTCATGGTTGCGCCGCTCCCCCAGGTCACATGTCTCGCGACACGGTACCTGCCGGACGCGTCAGGCGGGGGCGACCGCGACGTTCGTAACCCTTCGCCGGGCCCACCAGCGGGTCGAGCAGAGCGCCGCGAGCCACGCCCCGACCGCGTTGACGAGCACGTCGTCGACCGAGGTGACCCGGCCGATGTCGAACACCCACTGGCCGATCTCCAGCAGCGCGGACGCGACCGCCGCGCCGACGAGCACCGCGCCCGGCCCGATCCGCCACCGGATCGGCGCGAAGAACCCCGCCGTCGCGAAGACCAGCAGGTTCGCGCCGACCTGTACCGCGAAGAACTCCGGCCCCACGTGCCACTGGTCGACCAGGTCCACGAAGGGCAGCAGGTGCGCCGAGCGGACCGCCTCCCAGTGTGGGATGAATCCCATGAACAGCCAGGGCGCGGTGCCGGCCACGATCCCCACCTCGGCCACCGTGTCCCGCCAGGCCACTTCGGGGAGTACGCCGCGGCGGCGGCGCAGCGCGACCGTCCCGAGCGTCACGCCGACAATGACCGGCAGGGCCGCCACGAAGACGTAGACCACCCAGCCGTACCGCACCCAGACCTCATGCATGCGTCGGACGGTATCCGTTCGACCGACCGCACCCGGGTGAGCTTCACATGATCCGCACAGATACTCCACAAGCGACGCTCAGAATCGTCGGGTGACCTCCGCCCCCGCCTATGTTGACGAAGCCGCCTCCGCCGCGCGGGGCGTCGCCGCCGTACCGGACACGCGGCCGGACCGTGACCGGTTCCTCGACGGGCTGCGGGCGCTGGCCATCGGACGCGTGATCATCTATCACGCGCTGGGGTTCGCCTGGCTGGCGTACCTGTTTCCGGCGATGGGCGTGATGTTCGCGATCGCCGGCTCGCTCATGGCGGCGTCGCTGCGCCGGGGCCCGGCCACGCGGGTGGTGCGGAGCCGGATCCGGCGGCTCGTGCCGTCGCTGTGGGCGCTCGGCGCGATCGTCGTGCCGGTGAGCCTGTGGCTGCTGTGGTCGGACGACCCGACCGCGCTGCCGTCGGGCGACCTGCTGCTGTGGCTGCTGCCGGTCGGTCAGCCCGGCGGCGCCGACGAGCTGGAGCCGGCGACGATCGTGTTGTGGTACGTCGTGACGTACCTGTGGCTGGTGTTGCTGTCGCCGCTGCTGCACGCGCTGTTCCGCCGGTGGCCGCTGCCCACGGTCGTGGCACCGCTGGTGATCCTGGCGCTCACCCAGTTCGCGGCGCCCGCCGCCGGGGTCGACCTGGACACCACGTTCGGCAACGCGCTGGTGAACGCGGCCATCTTCGGGGCCTGCTGGGTGCTCGGCTTCGCCCACCGCGACGGCGCGCTGCGCCGGCTGCCCGTGGCGGTGTGGCTGGGATCCGCTGTCGTCCTGCTGGCCGCCGGGACGGCGTGGGCGGTCACCCACCCGGGGGAGGGCGGCACGCTGGACCTCAACGAGATCCCGCTGGCGCAGGGGCTCTACTCGACCGGGTTCGTGCTGCTGCTCATGCGGTTCAGTCCGGACCTGGCCTGGCTGCGACGGGTACGGGCGCTGGACTGGCTCGTCTCCGTCGTGACCGCGCGGGCGGTGACGATCTATCTGTGGCACAACATCGCGCTGTCGGCCAGCGAACCGGTGGCCGACTGGGCCGACGTGTGGCGCTTCGGCGACCGGACCGGGTACGTGCTCTACGCCGGGATCGGGGTCGGGCTGCTGCTGTCGGCCGTACTCGCCCTGGGTTGGGTTGAAGATCTTGCCGCGAAGCGGCGGCCGCGCCTGGTGCCTAGTCCTGCACGGAGCTGAGCGTGGGACGCTTCGCGCTCACGTGGTCGCCGCTGGAGCGGCCGGTGAGCCGGCGCTTCACCCACGGGGCCAGGTGGTTGCCGACCCAGCGGGCGTCGGCGGCGCGGGCGGCGGCCCACGAGTGGGTCAGCTTGGCCGGCACCTCCCACCAGCCCGGCGACGGCTCCAGGCCGAGCGCCTTGAGCACGTGGGCGGCGGCGCGGCGGTGGCCGATCGCGTTCATGTGCAGGCGGTCGATGCTCCACAGCTGCGGGTTGTGGAACTCCTCGTCGTGCCACAGATCGACCAGGCGGGCGCCGTGCCGGTCGGCGACGACCTCGACCTCCCGGTTGAGGATCTCGACGCGGGGCAGGATGATCCGCCGGCCCGGCAGCCGGACGGTCACGTCGGCGAACCGGAACACCAGCACGTCCGCGCCGGAGGCGCGCAGCACCCGCACGACCTCGTCGAAGCGCTTGACCAGCGCGTCCGGGTCGAACCTGCGGCGCAGCATGTCGTTGCCGCCGGCGGCGAAGCTGACCAGGTCGGGGCGCATGCGCAGGGCGGCGGGCACCTGGTCGTCCACGACGCTGTCGAAGAGCCGGCCGCGGACCGCCAGGTTGGCGTAGCGGAAGTCGTGCTGCTCCTCGGCGGCCGGACGGCCGGCCACGGCGGTCCGGTACTCGGCGGCCAGCCGCGACGCGACAAGATCCGCCCAGCCCCGGTAGGACCCGTCGGGCTGGTGGTCGTCCATTCCCTCGGTGAAGCTGTCACCGACCGCCACATAGCTACGCCACTGCACGGGCATATATCTACCGCGCGACACCCGTTCGCGTCAGCCCGCCCCGCGTGGAGCGTGGCGTAGATAACCGTTGGCGGTGACCCGGAAGCGACCCGATAGGCTGCCCGAATGCTGCTGCGGATGTCGACGCTCTTCGTACGCACCCTGCGGGAGGACCCCGCGGAGGCCGAGGTGCCCAGCCACAAGTTGCTGGTGCGCGCCGGGTTCATCCGCCGTGCCGCCCCGGGTGGGTACACGTTCCTCCCCCTCGGCGTGCTGGTGCGCGAGAAGATCGCCACGATCGTGCGCGAGGAGATGGCCGCGATCGGGGCGCAGGAAGTCTCATTCCCGTCGCTGCTGCCGCGCGAGCCGTACGAGGCGACGCACCGGTGGACGGAGTACGGCAACGACATCTTCCGGCTCAAGGACCGGCGCAACGCCGACTATCTGCTCGGGCCGACGCACGAGGAGCTGTTCACGCTGCTCGTGAAGGACCTGTACTCGTCCTACAAGGACTTTCCGGTCATTCTTTACCAGGTGGGCACGAAGTTCCGTGACGAGGCCCGGCCCCGCGCCGGCCTGCTGCGCGGGCGCGAGTTCGTCATGAAGGACTCGTACTCGTTCGACCTGTCCGACGACGGCCTGCGCGCCTCCTACGCCGCGCACCGCGACGCGTACGTCAAGATCTTTGATCGGCTGGGCCTGAAGTACACCGTCGTGTCCGCCATGGCGGGCGCGATGGGCGGCTCGGCGTCCGAGGAGTTCCTGGCGCACGCCGCCGCCGGCGAGGACACCTTCGTCGGCTGCACCGCCTGCGACTACGCCGCCAACGTCGAGGCCGTCACCACGCCCGCGCCGCCCGCCACCGATCCCTCGTCGCGGCCCGCGCTCGAGGTCCACGACACCCCCGACACCCCCACGATCGAGTCGCTCGTCGACCTGGCCAACGCGCGCCGCCTCGGCAACCGCGACGACTGGACCGCCGCCGACACGCTCAAGAACGTCGTCCTCAAGATCACAACCCCGGGGAGTACGGAGCCGGAGGTCCTGATCGTCGGCGTGCCCGGCAACCGGGAGGTCGACATGAAGCGGCTGGAGGCGTCGCTCGCCCCGGCCGTGCCGTCGATGTTCGAGGCGGAGGACTTCGCCAAGAACCCCGACCTGGTCCGCGGCTACATCGGCCCACAGGGTTCCGACGACCGCGCGAGCCTGTCCAAGCTCGGCTTCCGCTACGTCGTCGACCCCCGGGTCGTCACCGGCACCGCCTGGCTGACCGGCGCGAACATCCCCGGCAAGCACGCCACGAACGTGGTCGTCGGCCGCGACTTCGTGCCGGACGGCACGATCGAGGCCGCCGAGGTCCGCGCCGGCGACGCCTGCCCGGCCTGCACGGGCGGCACGCTGACCACCCGGCGCGGCATCGAGGTGGGGCACATCTTCCAGCTCGGCCGCCGGTACGCGGACGCGTTCGGACTCGACGCGCTGGGCCCCGACAGCAAGCCGATCCGCATCACCATGGGCTCGTACGGCATCGGCGTCACCCGGCTCATCGCCACGATCGCCGAGCAGTACGCCGACGAGCGCGGCCTCGTCTGGCCGGAGGCCGTCGCCCCGGCCGCCGTCCACGTGATCGCCGCCGGCAAGGGCGCCCAGGTCGACGCGGCCCTGCAGATCGCGTCCGAACTGTCCGCCCGCGGGGTGTCCGTGCTGGTGGACGACCGCCCGGGCGTCTCGGCCGGGGTCAAGTTCACGGACGCGGAGCTGCTCGGCATGCCGAAGGCGGTCGTGGTCGGCCGCCGCCTGGCGGACGGCTTCGTCGAGGTGCGCACCCGCGCCACGGGCGAGTCGGTGGACGTCCCGGTCGCCGACATCGTCGCTCACCTCACCTGACCTCAAGGTCTGGTCAGGACGGGTCCGACCCGGACCCGTCCTGCCGACTGGACGGGACGTGACCCGTCCACGTACTCAGCTGGGGGCGACCGTGCCCGCGGGGTGGGTCGCGTCCGGATGGTGGCCGGGCTTCGTCGCGGGGACCGGTCTTCAAACCGTGATCCTCGGCATCGTGTCGTGGCGGCTGTGGACCCTGATCGGTGATCCGGACCTGCAACGTGCGGTGGGCTACTACGGCCTCACGAACGTCGTCCTTCTGCCGCTCGTCCTGTTGATCAGGTTCGTTGCCGGGCGCCTGCCGACCGCCCGGCCGTTCGGCCAGGGTCTGCTGGTCGGCTCCGTGATCGGTGCGGGGTTCGTCACGGTCGTCTGCTTCGCCATCACCCGGTTCGGGCTGGCCCCGTGACGCGGATCTCCTCCGGCTGCCACTAGCTGCGGAAATGTGAGCCACGCTCGCAATGTTGGACTCGGCGTGGAGATCGAGATCTACTCTGACGTCATCTGCCCGTGGTGCTACATCGGCATGCGCCGGCTCACGGAGGCGCTGCGCTCCTACGACGGCGAGGTGACGCTGCGCTGGCGCGCGTACCAGCTGGATCCGGGCGCGCCGGCGACCGGCCAGCCGCTGCTGCCGTGGCTGGGCGCCCGCTACGGCGGCGAGGCCCGGGCCCGTCAGATGTTCGGCTCCGCCGCTGCCGCCGGCAAGACCGCCGGCATCACCATGAACTTCGAGTCGGCGCTCGTCGCGAACACGTTCGACGCGCACCGGTTGATCTGGTTCGCCGGCCTGCCCCAGGCCGTGCCGTTCGGCGCGCACGCCGACACCCAGCAGGACGTCGTCGAGGCGCTGCACGCCGCCCACTTCACCCACGGCCGCGACATTTCCGACCACGACACCCTGGTCGACGTCGCCGCGTCCGTCGGGCTCGACCGCGACCGCGTTGCGCGCCTGCTCGGCTCGGACGAGGGGGTCGCGGAGGTCCGCGGGGAGCTGGCCGGGGCCGGCGAGCTCGGCATCACGAGCGTCCCGACGTTCATCTTCGCCGGGAAGTACGCCGTCACCGGCGCCCAGGACGCGGCCACCCTCGCGTCCGTGCTCGACGAGGTGGCCCGCCGCGAGGGCATCCGCCCGGTCCTGCGCACCCTGGTCGGCGCCCACGCCCCGGACGCCCACCCCCACCCCTCCACGACCGCCGCGCCCCCCACGACCGCGGCCCCCCACATCCCGCACCCCCGCACACCCGCCGACGACGCCTGCACGGACGACTCCTGCCGCTGACCCGCGCGCGGTCCCGCACCCAGCAAAAGTCGACTTCCGCACCTATCGGACGCGCCGATAACGTGCGGAAGTCGACTTCTGCCGTTCGGAACCGCGCGAAGCGCCGCGGGGGGCGCGGACAGTTAGGCGGGCGTCGCCAGGTCGGGGAGGACCTGGGCGTTCGGGAGCTTTGACAGGGCGGGGCCGGGGATGGCGATCTTGCTGTGGCGGACGCCCGAGCCGATGATCACGTAGGGGGTCGCGGCGACCGCCGCGTCGATCAGGATCGGCCAGTCCGACGGGAGACCGATCGGGGTGATGCCGCCGTACTCCATGTTCGTCAGCGCCACCGCCTCGGCCTGGGGCGCGAAGCTCGCCTTGCGGGCGTCCAGGTGGCGTCGCACGACGCCGTTTACGTCGGCGCGCGTGGTCGCCAGCACCACGCACGCGGCGTAGCGCACCTCGCCGCCGCGCTTGCCCGCGACGATCACACAGTTGGCGGACACCTCGAGGCCGACCTCGTACGCCGCGCAGAACGCGGCCGTGTCGGCCAGGTCGGCGTCAATGGGCGCGACGAGCACGGCGTCGAGCGGCAAGGCGTCGAGGGCCGCCCGCACCGGGGCGGCCAGCAGGTCCGGCCGTTGCCGGGCCGGTTCGGTAGCGAGGGTCCCTAACACGCCGACATCCTCGCACGTCGGCGGCGACCAGGCAGGACGCCGCCGACGCCGGGTGAATCAGCGGGTGGCGAGGAAGGCGATCGCCGCGACAACGGCGACGGCGGCCACGGCGACCGTGGCGATGAGTGCGATGGGCAGGCCCCGCTTCTCCGACTCCGGCTCCGGTGCCTCGTTGACGAAGGCCTGGAACCGGGCCGTGTTGGCGCTGGGGTCCTCTTGGACGTCGGACATGCCGCGACCCTAGGGCACGGGACCGAACAGGTGTGTCACCCGCACGCGTTCTGTCCGCTAGTTGTCGCCGTCCTCGGCGGCCGGGCGCGGCCGGGCGGAGCTGACCCGGGCCGAGGTGCGGGTCGTCGGGGTCGTCGACTGCGCGGCCCGGGCGCGGCGCTCGCTGGCGTGGCGGGCGGCCGTCGGGCCGGCGGGCGGGAGCGCCTGCGCGACGGCGATGCGCGTGGAGGACGGCAGCGTCGTGGTCGCCGGCGCCACCGCCGGCGAGACGGGCGTCGGGAACGGGTCCTCCGGGATCGAGGGGGCGCTCCGCCGCGGCGCGGCCAGCGGCGTCACGTCATCCACATAGGACCGTGGCGCGCCGGACACAGGCATCTCGGTCGCGTATGCGGGCTCCCACGCGGGCGCCACGACCAGCGGCGCCGCCGCGGGCGGGGCCGCGGGTGCCGGCGGCGCGGCGGCCTCCGGCTCGACGCGGGTGAGCAGCCGGCCGGTGCGCGACAGCAGCTCGACGGTCAGGAGCAGCGCGATCGCCGGCCAGGCGGCGACGATCCGGGCGCCGACCGTGGACTGGGCGGCGGCGACGTTCGCGGCCACGGAGGCGACCACGCCCGCGACGAAGGCGAGCCGCGCCGACCAGCGCACCCGCCGGCCGTTGCGCCGGTCGTCGACCATCGCGACCGAGGCGACGACGAGCATGCCGTCGACGGACAGCGGCAGCACGTACGCCACGTCGGGACGCTCGCCCACGCTCAGCGCGACGCTGACCATGTGGTGGTACGACGACCACGCGGCGATGCCCGCCACGACGGCGGCCGACAGGTTGCTGGCGAGCCTGGTCGTGTTCACAGCCACTGGTTGCTCCTCCCCTGAGCGCGGCACGGCTGTGGCCGCCCCGACGAAGCAGCCTGACCGATTGTCGTCAAGGTCGCCACCTTCATATCGGCGTGGCGCGAGGTTGCGCACATGGTGGAAGGTGTAACGGCCCGGAAACCCACCACAGGTGTACGCGACGGCTACGCGGGGTATCTGCCCTGCCGTGCCGAACAAGACCGACACCCTCACGCTCGCGCCGCCCGGCGAGCGCCACGTCACGTGTGAGCTCACGTTCGAGGCGACCACGGCGGCGAGCCTGGCCCTGCAGATCGCTGCCGCGGGCACCACCGGCGACGGCCGTACGGAGACATTGGACCTGGTCAGCAACGGTGTGCCGGTCGGCGCCTCGGTCGTGCCGGCGCTCGCGGGCGGCCGCGAGCACGTCGTCCACGTCCTGCCCGGGCCGTTGACCGTGCGCTACGAGGCGGCGCTGGCCACGCCGGCGACCCGCGCACCCGCGCCGGTGACGGAGCGTGGTCGCGCCGACGCGCTGCGGCCGAGCCGCTACTGCCCGTCGGACCGGTTGGAGGGCTTCGCGCGCAGCCACTTCGGCGCCATCACCACGAACCTCGACCGGACCCGCGCCATCTGTGAGTACGTGCACGAGCACGTGGCCTACCTGCCGGGGTCGAGCGGCCCGACGACCGACGCGGTCGACACGCTGCTCGCCGGCGCGGGCGTGTGCCGCGACTTCGCGCACCTGGTGGCCGCCCTGTGCCGGGCGGTGCAGGTGCCCGCGCGCGTCGCGGCCGTGTACGCCCCCGGCCTGAGCCCCATGGACCTGCACATGGTCACCGAGACGGAGATCGACGGCTCGTGGTGGGTGTGGGACGCGACCCGGCTGGCGCCGCGCCAGTCGCTGGTGCGCGTCGCCACCGGCCGCGACGCGGCCGACATCGCGTTCTCCACGGTGCTGTCCGGGCACGTGGAGCTGGGCGAGGTCGCGGTGAGCGCGGTGGTCGCCGGGGACCTTCCGGGCGACGACCACACGCGGCTCACCTCACTCGACGAGCCGGCGCCGGCCTACCGCTGGGACCAGTAGGTCAGGTCGCGGGAGACCGACACCGTCTCCGGATGTTCCGGGCCGAGCAGCCGCAGCTGGTCGGCGTGCAGGTCGCGCAGCAGGTCCGTGGCGTGGGCGGGCACGCCGGACATGCCGACCCAGTAGGCGAGCCGCTGCCGCACCCCCATGAGCTCCCGGTCGTCGGGGCCGAGAACGCGCTGGGCGTGCAGGACGAGCGCGCGGTAGTGGTCGAGCGCCAGGTCAGGGTGCTGATAGTCGCGTTCGGCCGCCGCGGCGGCCTCCCGCATCATCCAGATGCGGTGCAGATCCTCGGGCGCCGGCGCCGTCGGGCTGGCGTTCGCGAACAACACCATGGGCGTACGGGTGTCGACGGTGGCGGCGAAGTGCTCGTGCGGGTCCAGCGCGGCCCGGCGGTCGGCGCCCCGGTCGGCGGCCTGCCCGCGCGAGCGGCCGGAGCGCCCGCCGGTGAACCGGCCGAAGAGTCGCCGTTCGCCCAGGTCACGCTCATCGGTGACCTTGCTGGCGAGGCTGCGTTCGTCGGTGACCCGCCCGCCGAAGGTGCGGGTGGGACCGGCCCCGGCCGGGATGAGGGCGGGCCGGTCGGAGATGGCGCGGGCGAGCATGAGCTTGGGGGCGGGCTTGCCGGCGCGCTGCATCCGCTCCGCCGCCTGTTCGTACAGGCCGACCAGGTTGACATAGAACTGGCCGCTGTTGTCGCGCCGGTGGGCCACGTCGAGCATGGCGCGGGTGAAGGCCGTGCCCGCCCGGCCCGGGCTGTCGTAGGTGTTGTCGTCGGCCGTGGCCGCGAGGAGCACGGCCACGCCGGGCTGGTGGACCTGCCGGGCGATCGTCTCCCGGACCGCGACCTCCAGCTCGGGCGGCGCGACGATCCGCAGGTCGAGCACGAGGACGCGGGTGTAGGCACGGCTGGCCGCGACGGTCTGGGCGACCTGTCGCAGGTCCAGAAAGGAGGAGCCGGTGCTCGTCCCGGAGAAGTCCATGGCGAGCGCCAGCGCCGGCTCGGTCGCCCCGACGGGCACGACGTTGCCGGCGAGGTAGACGAACAGCAGGTCGGCCGCGTCGGTAGCCGCGACCTGGATTTCCGACGCCACGGTCGTGGGCCGGTTGGGGTTGATGAGCGCCCGGATGTGGTGCTCGGGCACGCCGCACAGCCGCCGGTCGGCGAACGTCTCTGCGAACGCGACGACGTTGTGCGGTACGGCCGGCAGGTGGCTCAGCCCGCCATAGCCGTAGTTGCCCGTGCCGGCAAGGACGATCCGGGTGTGCTCGGGGTCGGGAAGGCGCACGCGCCACCACCATTCAGGGCCGCGTGACCCCGCACGGCGGCCAGCTGGCGGGTATCACGCAGAAAGTTACAGAGCAGGCGACGAAGTTAGCGCAGCCGCAACGAGCAAGCAATCATTCGTCCGTACCCGTCTGCGGCGTCCCTCCACGAAGGACAGGTACCCCCTCCCCGTGAAATCGGACCAAATCGGCTCAACTCGTGATTTTGCTGCGTAGCGTCAGGGGCACTGTTCCGTTCGTACCCGAGGGGGATCCATGAATCGCTTGCGACTGCGACTTCTCGCCGTGTCATCCGGCGCGCTCTTCGCCGTGGGCATGGCGGCCGGCCCGGCCGCCGCCGCGTCGCCCGCCACGACCTCCGCGACCACGTTGACCACGACCTCGTTCGCGACCGGTCACGAGCGGAACAGCGGTTGGCGCGACAGTTGGCGCCACGACCGGGGGCACGGGAACCGCCACGGACGCGGCGGCCGGTGGGACGACGACTGCCACCGGGGAGGGCGCGGCGGTCATTGGGGCGGCGGCCACGGCGGGGGCGGTGGCGGCAACTGGGGCGGTGGCGGCGGCCACGGCGGTGGTGGCGGTCATTGGGGCGGTGGCGGTGGTGGCGGCAACTGGGGCGGCGGCCACGGCGGTGGTGGCGGCGGTAACGGCGGCGGTGGCGGCCACGGCGGTGGAGGCGGCGGCCACGGTCACAGCACCACCTACGGGCATGGCCATGGAGACAGCCACGATGGCGGCGGTGGCCACGGTGGTGGCCGCGGCTGGTAGACCGCCGCAAAGGTCCGATGAATTGGCGAAATTCCCTCGTATTACCTTTCCGTAGCCACTGACAGCGATGGTTCAACTACGTAGGGTTGGGAATGTTGCCTGGGCAACACCCCGACACGGTGGTACCCCGCAGGCTCCAGCTCCGATGCACTTCGGCGCTGCGTCATTAGGGGGGAGAAATGACACGCCTGCGATTCCGTTTGTTCGCGATCCTGATCGGTGCCCTCTTCACATTGGGCATGACCGCGGCCCCAGCTGCCGCGGCGGCGGTCGGAAGTGACTCAGCGTCCACGGTTGCGGTCGTCACGCACGGCGGCCACGGTGGCGGCCACGGACATGGCCACGGACACCACGGCCACGGACACCATGGCCACGGTCACCACGGCCACGGACACCACGGCCACGGACACCACGGCCACGGACACCACGGCTGCTGGTGGTGCCACCGGTGACCTGGTGAGTCAGCGCGACAAGCACGTCATGTGACAGGGGCGCGTCCAACCGGACGCGCCCCTGTCGCCGTCACCAGGTCAGGACCGGCGGCGGGTCAGCAGCACCACCAGGCCGCCGACCGCAATCACCACGGTCACCACGCACAGGCACACCATCAGGTGCCATGGCTTCAACGCTCCCATGCGGCGCATGCTAGCCCGACCGGAGACTCCTGTCCGGCCGCTCAGAGCGCTACGCCGTACTCCGCAAGCCATTCGCGGACCTCGACCCGCGCGGCCCGCACCAACCGACCGCCGGTGAACCGGGGGTCGTCCGTCACCTCGGCGACCACCCCCGCGGGCGGCTCGAACGCGCGCAGCGACGCGTCGTCGTCGAACTCGGCCTCGGCGAGCACCAGACCGGCGAGCCCGCCCGCGAAGACGTCCACCCCGAGCGGCGGCACGCTGTGCCGGGTCTTGCGCAGCGTCGCGGCCGGCAGCGCGGCGACGACGGCGTACTCGTCGGCGGTCAGGTACATCGTGGTGAGCAGGCTGCCGTCGGGGATCTTCTGCGTGAACTTGTAGTCGGTGCGGCCCGTGGCCAGGTCCGTCATGGCGCGCAGCCGCAGCCGGGTGCCGTCCACGTACCGGTCGAGGATCTCGCGGGTGACCAGGACGGACGCCGGGTCGGGCGCGGCCGCGAGCAGGAACCGGCGTTCCCGCTCGACCCGCCCGTATGTGCGCACCATGCCCACGACCGTAGCCCGTGACGCGGGATGGCAGAGTTCACGCTGTGTGGGTGGGGGTGCTCGGTCCGCTTGAGGTGACCGTCGACGGGGTGGCCGTCGAGGTCGGCGGGACCCGGCTGCGCGCCCTGCTGACCCGCCTCGCCCTCGACCCCGGCCGGACCGTCAGCGTGGGCGCCCTGGTCGACGCCGTCTGGGGCGACGCGCCGCCGGCCGAGCCGGCCAACGCCCTGCAGTCGCTGGTGTCCCGCCTGCGCCGGGCCGTCCCCGGGTTGCCGCTCGTCTCCGGCCCGGGTGGCTACCGCCTCGACCTGCCCGCCGACGCCGTGGACGCGCACCGCTTCGAGCGGCTCGCCCGCGAAGGTGCCCGGGCCCTGCGGTCGGACGACCCGGCCGGCGCCGCGACCGTACTCGCCGAGTCTCTGTCCTTGTGGCGCGGCCCGGCGCTCTCCGACGTCGCCGGCGCCGACTTCGCGGTCGCCGCGGACGCGCGGCTGTCCGAGCTGCGGCTGACCGTCACCGAGGACCGCGTCGAGGCGCAACTGCGGCTCGTGGCGGACGCCGCGCTGCTGGGCGCCGAGCTCGACGGGCTCGCCGCCGCGCACCCGCTGCGCGAGCGGACCTGGGCGCTGCGCATGCGCGCGCTCGCCGCG